>CAMVGO010000061.1 GCA_947167045.1 uncultured Clostridia bacterium | reverse complement strand
CTCTTGACACAGCCCGTTGTTCAGATAAGTGCCGAACAAAGGAAGACTGTATCGCAATTAAATCGTGAATCTCGCGAAAAACGAGTAATTCACCCAATTGGAGCGCCAAAAAGGTATAATAATAAGAGTGCAGATTCAGAGGGCGGGAAAGATGCCAAGGAAGAGCCCCGCCAGGATAAGAGTGACACAGCGGTCAAATCATCGCTCAAGAAGATACTTGACGATTCCGGTCCGCGCAAGTGAGTTGGAGAGTTGATGGATCAGAATAACGGTAGCGTAGGTAAGACTTACGCTTATGAGATAAAGGGCGGTACGCCCCTTAAAGGCGATATAGAGATCAGCGGCAGTAAAAATGCCGCTCTCGGCGTCATAGCCGCATCGATTATGGTCGACGGCGTATGCACATTGGAGAACGTCCCGGACATTCTGGACGTCCACGTAATGTTCGATCTTTTGAGGTCGCTCGGCGCAAAGGTAGACGCGCTCGACAACCACACATATAAGATCGATCCCACTAACATAAACACATACAGGGCTTCAGGTCCGCTCGTATCAAGGATCAGGGCATCCTACTATCTTATGGGCGCGCTCCTGGGCAGATGCGGCAAGGCATCGATAAGGCTTCCGGGCGGATGCAATTTCGGACAGCGCCCGATCGACCTTCACCTCAAGGCTTTCCAGCTCATGGGTGCGAAGGGTGCCAGGCCCTCAGATATCAACAGCGGTATCGTAAATCTCGAGGCAGAACCCTTGCACGGAGCAAGGATCTACCTTGATATCGTAAGCGTCGGCGCTACGATCAATGCTATGCTCGCGGCATGTAAGGCCCAGGGCAAGACGGAGATCATCAATGCAGCCAAAGAGCCGCACATCGTTGACGTTGCGAACTTCCTCAACTCGATGGGGGCGCACATCAAGGGCGCAGGTACCGACATAATCAAGATCACAGGTGTTCCGGTACTCCCGGGCAACTTCACATATTCTATAATCCCCGACCAGATCGAAGCCGGCACATACATGATCGCTGCTGCGGTCACCAACGGCGATGTTACCATCCATAACCTGATCCCTACCCACATGGAGCCGCTGTCTGCAAAGATGCGCGAAATGGGTTACCAGATCGAGGAAGGTGACGAATCGATCAGGGTATTCAGATATAACTACGACGAGGAAGTCTATCCCACAAGCGTCAAGACTTCACCTTATCCCGGGTTCCCGACGGACCTTCAGCCCCAGACCGTGGTGCTCCTCTGCTCGGCAGACGGACAGAGCCGCATGCACGAGAACGTCTGGCAGAACAGGTTCCAGTATGTTCCCGAGCTCGCGAAGATGGGCGCGAACATCAACGTTTATGAGCGTATCGCCTGGGTAAACGGCAAGACCGGTTTCAGGGGCGCGACCGTTGAAGCCACGGACTTAAGAGCAGGTGCGGCACTTGTCTGCGCAGCTCTGGAGGCGGAAGGCACGACCTATATCATGAACGCCCAGAGGATCGACAGAGGCTACGAACACATTGTCCAGAAGCTGAGAGATCTCGGTGCCACCATTTCGAGAGTCAACCATACTCCCGAGTACGGTGAAGAGGACACCGAAGCATGACGGGTCCGGACAGGATCGTCCCGCTTTATTCTTCCAGCAGCGGCAATTCGACACTCATAAAATCACGCGGAACCTATATCCTCATTGACTGCGGCATGAGCTGCAAGATGATGACCAAAGCGCTCGTCTCATGCGGAGTATATCCTGAGGATGTCAGCGCGATATTCCTTACGCACAGACACACGGACCACGTCAACGGCGTCCCCGTGTTTTCGCGGAAATACCACACTCCGATCTACGGCACCAGGGCTACTCTGGCCATTCTGGACAATCTCAGCTCACCCGTCACGGAGATAGAGGAAAACGGTATTGTCCAGTTCGAGAACGGCCCGGAAGTAAGGGCTTTCCCGACACCTCACGACGTTAACGGTTCTGTCTGCTACCGCATAATCAATCCGGAGACAAAGCACTCTTTCGCGGTAATGACCGACCTCGGACGAATGAATGACGGCATGAAGGGTTTTGCGAGTTCCAGTGACGTCATCCTCCTGGAATCGAATTACGATCCGTACATGCTCGAGAACGGGGAATATCCCTGGCCGCTCAAGCAGAGGATATCGGGCGGTCACGGCCACATCAGCAATCCTGAATCTGCCGAAGTTGCCGAGTTCTTCATTAAGAACGGCACGAAAAAGTTCATCCTGGGTCACTTATCGCCCCATAACAACACGCCTGACATCGCAAGGAAAACATTCACCACGCTTCTTGCTGACAGGGGACTCGTCGAGAATATCGACTACGAAGTAAAGATCGCGAAAAAGGATGTGCCGTCAGAAGGTTATGTCTTATGAAGATAATCGTGGTCTGCCCGGGAAAGCTCAAGGACAAGTGGCTTAAAGACGGTATCGACGAATACAAAAAGCGCCTGTCGCGCTTTGCATCACTCGAGTTTATCGAGGTTGCCGACTGCCCGGATTCCGTACCCGTAAATGACGCCCTGAAAAAAGAAGGCGAACTCATCCTGTCCCACATCAAACCGGGTGAAGTGGTCTGGGCGATGGATCTTGGCGGTGAGAATGTCACTTCCGAAAAACTCTCTTCGTACCTCATCTCAGACATCGAAAAGGGCGGCGGCACATTAAAGATCGTAATAGGCGGGAGCAACGGTATCTCACCCGAAGTCCGCGCAAGAGCCGACCGCCGCATCTGCTTCGGCAACATTACCCTGACGCATCTCATGACAAGGCTTATCCTCTCAGAGCAGCTCTACCGCGGATTCAAGATCGCCAAGGGAGAAAAATACCATAAGTAAACAATCATATATTTGTCTGTCAATAAATTGTTAAAGGTGTTCAGGCACTCTTTAAAGATGTTTTATTGGTGTTAGAATCAACTTATATTTACTTTTCCAGGAGGTGTTCCAATGCAAAGAAAAATAAAGCTTTTAAGTTCTTTGCTGGCAGCAGTAATGGTGCTGATGTCTTTTTCTGCGATTGCATCAGCTGATGGTGCCGCCAAGCTGACAGAAGGTACTACGGAAAAATATGCATACGAATATTGGGAAGACAACGCATTATGGATCTTTCCATACGACTTAAAATCGGAGATCGATCTTGGCCTTTTGGATCTCGAAGCGATAGAAGCAGAAGATGGTGGAAGGTCTATCACAAGAGTCTGCATTAGAGACAGACAAATACAACAGGAAGGCGCCCCTGTCCGCTTTTTCAGGATCTCGGGTAACGGCTGCCGGGCTCAAAACCTGAATATCAAATGCAATAGCGATGTTAATACGGTATCTGTGACAGTCAGCGGTTTTCCCAATCTGAGTTTTGAAGACATTGTCATGCCCGAAAATGTTGACTGTAGCGTCACATTAGACAGTGAACTGGAAGAGGTGACTCTCCCCAAGGGCAATTATCATCTGACAGGTGACAAGGTTAAAAAAGTCATTATCGAAGAAGGAACTGAAGTTATAGATTCTCTGATGGGCTGCACGGCTCTTACGGACGTCGTTATTCCAAGCAGTGTTACATATCTTCAGTACAGCTGCTTTTTGGGTTGTACCAGCCTTAAATCTATTGATCTCCCTGATTCCATAGACACGATCAAGGCGAGTTCTTTTGCGGAAACCGGTCTTGAATCGATAAAGATACCTTCAGCTGTTGAAAGTGTTGATACATATGTGTTCCGTGACTGTAAAGCCCTAAAGACTGTTTCCATTCCCGGAAAGGTTACTGAAATAAGCTATTATGCTTTTGACGGCTGCAAAGCAATTAAGGATGTTTATTACGATGGTACAGAAGCGCAGTGGAATAGTATTAAAGTCACTGACCAGAAGGGAAAGACATTGAAGGATGTATTCGGCGATGCCACGATCCATTATAAGGGTGAAAAACAGACCGGATGGGTACAGGAAGGCAAATGGTGGAAGTACTTCGATGAGAACGGAGATCCGGTAAAGAGCGATTGGCTTCAGTTAAAAGGCAAGTGGTATTACTTTAACGAAGAAGGATACATGGCTTTTGATTTCACAAAGATCGGCAATGACACGTATTACTTCAAGGATTCCGGTGAGATGGTAACAGGCTGGTTCCGTTATGGTATTAACTGGCATTACTTCAACACTAACGGAAAGATGGCAACAGGCTGGAAGTCCATTGGCGGCAAGTGGTATTTCTTCGATAATGAACCTGACTATAAAGCTTCCGGCATCATGCTCACAGGCTGGCAGCAGCTCGGCGGCAAGTGGTATTACTTTGATCCCGTAAACGGGGACATGAAGACCGGCTGGCAGAAGATCAGCGGCAAGTGGTACTACATGAAGTCTGACGGTGCAATGGTCAAAGGCTGGCAGTCCCTCGGCGGAAAATGGTATTACTTCAACGGCAACGGTGACATGGCAACAGGCTGGAAGGCCATCAGCGGCAAGTGGTATTACATGGATCCTGCAAACGGCGACATGAAGACAGGCTGGCTGAAGCTCGGCAGCAGCTGGTATTATCTGAAGTCTTCCGGTGAGATGGCTACGGGCAAGGTCGATATCGGCGGAAAGACATATGAGTTTGATAATTCAGGAGTCTGGAAGGGCTGATGACTTAAAGGCCAACTGATTGAAGACGAAATATTATTCATTTTAATTCATTGCTGAATATGAAAGCGCATCTTTTCTGCCGGATTGGCAAAGGGTGCGCTTTTTCAGTCAGAACAGGCAGTTTCTGTTCAAAAGGAACCCATATATACAGGCATTCTATCAACATTTTGTTAAATGAGGTTATGACACCCTTTAAAGATTTTTGAGCGGTGCTAGAATCAAAATATCTATTTCCCAAGGAGGTGTTTTAATGCGTAAAAGTTTAAAACTCTTTTGTTCGTTTTTGGCAGCGGTAATGATGCTGTCAGTATTCTCGGTTGTAGCTTTTGCAGACTCGAGCGGACCGCAGACCTATAACTGGAATATTGATTCTGATGGAATAATGACGATCAACATACCGGCATCTGGCAGAAGGTTTTCTTTTTTTCAGGATGAGGACCTGTGTGCTGCCATCCCTGAAGCAAAGGTAATTAAGTTTGATATTTCGGATTATTATGCTGAAACAGAAGGTTTGTATATTTCCGGCAGTGGATTGGATTTCAAGGATGTTGATATTCTGGTCTATTCAGGTTCAGCCAAACACATATATGACTGCAATCTTTACAGCTTCAACGGGGTAAAAAGTATCAGTTTTTCTGATAATATCACTGTAGAATATATCTATTTGAGATATATGGATATGTCTTCCATTGATTCTTTTGGAAGTATCAAGCCTAAAGAACTGATAGTCTGGAACTGTACTGAACTTACAGAAGTAAATATCCCTTCAGGTATTAAGTATATATCATTCAGGAATTGTAAGAATCTTTCAAAGGTTGCCATTCCGGATAGTGTTACCAGTTTGGAATACAGTGCTTTCAGAGATTGCGAGGCACTTAAATCTATAGTGCTTCCGGATTCTGTCGAATCGATCGATTCGTATGCTTTCATGGATTCCGGATTGGAGTCGATCAAGATCCCGTCAAAAGTAGCCGAGATAAGCAATGGTACGTTTGCGAATTGTACGAAGCTCAGGAGCATTACCATTCCTGAGACTGTTGAGCGCGTAAGTCCGAGTGCATTCTCAGGTTGTTCCGCATTAAAGAACGTATACTACGAAGGCACGGAAGCCCAGTGGAATAAGATCGAAGTCGATCCTTCCGGCAAGACTTTGAAGGAAGTCTTCAACAATGCCACTATCCACTTCAATGGCGAAGTCCTGACGGGCTGGGTCAAGGATGGCGACTTCTGGATGTACTACAAAGAGGACGGAAATCCGGTAAAGAACGACTGGCTTCAGTTAAACGGCAAGTGGTATCACTTCAATGAAGAAGGATACATGGCATTTGACTTCACGAAGATCGGAAACGACACGTATTATTTCAAGACATCCGGTGAGATGGTAACAGGCTGGCTCAACCAGGGAAAATACTGGTATTACCTGAATACCAACGGCAAGATGGCAACAGGCTGGAAGTCCATAGGCGGCAAGTGGTATTTCTTCCAGAATGATCCCGCCGATAAACCTTCCGGCATCATGCTCACGGGCTGGCAGAAGATTGACGGCAAGTGGTACTACATGGATTCCGTAAACGGTGACATGAAGACAGGCTGGCAGCCGATCGGAGGCAAATGGTATTACCTGAAGTCCGACGGTGTTATGGTCACGGGCTGGTTGCAGCTTGGAAACACATGGTATTATCTGAAGTCTGACGGTGCCATGGTCACCGGCTGGCAGCAGATCGGCGGCAAATGGTATTACTTCAATGCAAACGGCGACATGAAGACAGGCTGGCTGCAGCTCGGAAGCAAGTGGTATTACCTCAAATCATCAGGCGAGATGGCTACCGGCAAGCTCGAGATCGGCGGAAAGATGAGCGAATTCGACGGCAACGGTGTCTGGAAGGGATACGTTTCTTAATATTTGTTTTTCGCGATTAACAACGGCGCACCTGATGCTTGAATGGGCAGAGGGTGCGCTTCTTTATTCGACTAAAGAAAATGCTTGACATATCTCTTATGCACAATTATAATCCTTTAGTCGACTAAAGAGTCGGTGGAAATGACACATTAAAGTCATTTGCCCTGTGTACCTGTGGCAAGTACAATAAGGAAGATAATAAAGATGGAGAAAATATATGGGTAATAAGTATTACACGCCGGACGGTTTCAACGATCAGTTTCCGGGGATATGCGGATTTAAGAGGGAGCTCGAATCGAGGCTCCGCACTCTGTTCCTGCTGAACGGCTATGATGAGATCGAGACTCCCGGAGTCGAGTATTTTGACGTATACAAGGAGTTCGTCGAGGAAGAGGAGCTCTATAAGTTCACGGACAGCAACGGCAGGCTTCTGTGCAACCGTTACGACGGCACCATTCCCACAGTAAGGTTCTGCGCGGGAAGGAATGATACGCTTCCGGCGCGCTATTCATATATCGAGAACATGTACAGAGCAGGCAAGCAGGGCGGCGGAAAGCTTTCCGGCTTTACCCAGGGCGGCATCGAGCTCTTGGGTGCAGGCGGCGCAAAGTCCGACGCTGAAGTCCTTGCCATCGCCATCAAATCCGCTCTTGAGATCGGCATCACCGATCTTCAGGTATCGATCGGTCAGGTCAAGTTCTATAAGGGACTCATGAGACAGCTCGGCATCGGCGCGGAAGAGCAGGTAAAGATCAAGAACGCGATCGCAAACAGGGACACCGTTACTCTTGAGAAGCTCGACATCAGCAAAGAGGACAAAGAGACTCTGCAGATGCTGACCGAGGCAGGCGGCACTTACGATACGATCGACCAGATCCTGCCGAGGATCACTGATGAGGGCGCAAAGGAAGCTTTGGGCAACCTCAAGGAGATCCTGGACATAATGGAAAGATACGGCTTCCTCAAGTATGTATCAGTAGACCTGGGCCTCATCGAGAGCATCGACTATTACACGGGAATGGTCTTCAAGGGCTACACATATGAGGTCGGTTTCCCGATAATGTCGGGCGGACGTTATGACGACGTCGCCAAATCCTTTGGCAAGAGCATTGAAGCCGTCGGTTTCTCGATCTCTCTGACGCTGTCGATCACGGCGCTCATGAGGCAGGAGAAGTACAGTCCCGCTAAGGGCGCGACGGTAATAGTCGGAGGAGATTTCGAAGCTGCGACCGTTACGGCCGAAGCTCTGAGAGCGGAAGGAACACCCGCGATCGTTGACACGACGGGAATGGATGAGGAAGCTCTCAATAACTATGCAAGCGAAAAGGGGATAGAGACAGTTATGTTTATGGACGGAGGTAATGCCTGATGCTTACGATAGCTTTACCCAAAGGCAGACTTGCCGACCAGACACTGGATTTGATGGAAAAGGCAGGATACGACGTATCCGCAGCAAGGGATAAATCGAGGAAGCTCATACTTGAGGACAAGGATGCGGGCTTAAGGTTCATCCTCTCCAAGCCTTCCGATGTTCCCACTTATGTTGAGTACGGCGCAGCCGATATCGGCGTTGTCGGAAAGGACACGCTCCTCGAAGAGGGAAGGCAGCTCTATGAAGTACTCGATCTCGGACTGGGAAAGTGCAGGATGTGCGTTGCGGGTCCCGCCGAACTCAAGGATAAACTCGATGAGATCCCCAATAAGAGAGTCGGAACCAAGTATCCGAACATCACGAGGAATTATTTCGAGGGCGTAAGGAATGAGAGCGTCGAGATAATAAAGCTCAACGGCTCCGTTGAACTCGCTCCTCTTACGGGGCTTGCGGAAGTGATCGTCGACATCGTTGAGTCGGGAAGAACTCTTTATGAGAACGGTCTCGACGTGCTCGAGACGGTTGCGGATATCTCCGCAAGACTGGTCGTAAACCGTGTTTCGATGAAGATGAAGGAAGAAGAGATCAAGCCGATGATCGCAAGGCTCAAGGTAGCACTTGCAGAAGAGCATTCGGGCGAGATCCATTGATGCCGGCGAAGATTCAGGACTGCAGGCGCAGTCAAAAAAGACGGCAGAAACATTCACTCGAAATTACAGAAAAGAAGATTACATAGGGGGTAATTTATGCGCTGTAAATTGATCGAAGGCACACAAGAGAACCTTAAGGCAACGGTTACGAGTCTCGGCGTAAGAGGCAAGATGGATTTAAAGCCCGTTATCACGGTGGTCCAGGACGTAATCGACGACATCAGAGAGAATGGCGATGAGGCCCTTCTCAAATACACAGAGAAATTCGACAAGGTAAAGCTCACGGCAGACCAGCTGAGAGTTACCGAGAAGGAGATCGAAGACGCCATCGCATCTGTCGATCCCGAGCTCCTGACGGTCATGAAAAAGGCCGCTTCCAACATCAGGAGATTCCACGAGGAGCAGAAGGAACACGGCTTCATGATGGACTGCGGCAAGGGATCCAAGATCGGCGTCCGCGTAAGGCCCATCTCGATCGCCGGCATCTATGTTCCGGGCGGTACGGCACCTCTGCCGTCAACAGTACTGATGGACGTTATCCCGGCTTCCGTTGCGGGAGTCGAGAGGATCGTTTTCGCGACACCTCCGAGAAAGGACGGAACCATCGCTCCCGTTATCCTCGCTGCAGCTTCCATTGCGGGCGCTACCGAGATCTACAGGATGGGCGGTTCGCAGGCGATCGCCGCGATGGCTTACGGTACGGAGACGGTGCCCAGAGTAGACAAGATCTGCGGCCCCGGCAACATCTACGTCAATACGGCTAAGAGACTGGTCTTCGGACAGGTCGATATCGATATGTTCGCGGGTCCTTCGGAGATCCTCATAATCGCGGACAAGACCGCAAATCCGGATTTCGTTGCTGCAGACATGCTCTCGCAGGCTGAACACGACAAGATGGCGTCAGCCATTGTCCTCACCGATTCGAGAGAACTCGCCGAGAAGATCCTGGAGTGCGCTGACAGGAGATCCGAGATGGCTGACCGCAAGGAGATACTTGCAAAGTCCATGGAGGATTACTGCGCAATCATCGTTTGCGACAGTCTGGATACCGCGATCGATTTCTCGGAAGAGATCGCTCCCGAGCACCTGGAACTCTGTGTTGAGAATCCCGAGCTGCTCTCCAACAAGATCAACAACTGCGGTGCGATGTTCCTGGGCAATTATTCACCCGAACCTCTGGGAGATTATTTCGCTGGACCGAACCACACGCTTCCGACTTCCGGAACGGCAAGATTCTTCTCGCCTCTCAACACCGGTGATTTCTACAAGAAGATGAGCGTCATCAACTACAACGAGGAGATGCTCAAAGACGTATATAAGGATGTGGCGGCATTTGCCGACAGCGAAGGACTTTCCTGTCACGCCGCTGCCGTAAGAGCAAGATTCGAGGACTGAACACATTGAGTAAATATTGGAACAAACTGATAAACGACATAGAGCCTTACGTTGCCGGCGAGCAGCCGAAGCCGGGTCAGAAGGTGATAAAGCTCAACACAAATGAGAATCCTTATCCGCCGACACCCAAGGTCAGGGAGGCGATCGAAAAGTTTAACCTCGCCGACTTAAGGCTCTATCCCGATACGAACTCGACCGACGTCATAAAGGCTGCTGCCGCATTTGACGGAGTATCGGAAGAAAACATATTCTGCGGAAACGGCTCTGACGAAGTGCTCGCCATCTGCTTTCAGACATTCTTCGAGAAAAAGGCGCTGACGGGACTTCCCGTGCTGATGCCGGATTACAGTTACAGCTTCTATCCGGTCTTTTCGGAGTTTTACGACTTAAGAAGGAAGACCATTCCTTTGAAGGAGGACTTCAGGCTCGATCCGGACGATTACATCGGCGTGCCGAACTGCGGCATCGTTTTCGCGAATCCGAACGCGCCGACTTCAAGGGCGATTGCCGTTGAGGACTGCGCGAGGATAGCTGAGGCGAATCCCGATTCCGTGTTAATAGTCGATGAGGCATATGTGGCTTTCGAAGAGAACTACGAGTCGGCCGTATCGCTGATAGGAAAGTATAAGAACATCTGCGTGGTAAGGACGCTCTCGAAAGCGTTCTCGCTCGCCGGGATAAGGCTCGGGTACGCCGTTGCGGACAAAGAACTGATCGAGGGCCTCAGAAGGGCAAGAGATTCGTTCAATTCATATCCCGTCGACCGTCTCGCACAGAAGATCGCTGAGGCAGCACTTCTGGATACCGGTTACTATAACGAGACGCGTGCGAAGATAATCGCCACGAGAACATGGGTCGAAAAGGAGCTTAAGGAGCTCGGCTTTACCATGCCGCCGTCTTCCTCAAACTTCGTTTTCGCAAAACCGCCCGTCGATTGCGGAGCACTGTACCAAAATCTCCGCAGTAAGGGTATACTTGTAAGATATTTTAATAAACCCGTGCTGAAGGACTATCTCAGGATAACGATAGGTACGGATGAAGAGATGACTGAACTCTTGAAAGCGATAAGAGAGGAGATCAAAGATGCCGAGAACAGCTGAGATCGCAAGGAAGACAAAAGAGACCGACATCAAGGTCAGGATCGATCTTGACGGCAATGGCGCGAATAACATCGATACGGGTATCGGTTTCTTCGACCACATGCTCACGGCTCTCAGCAAGCACTCCGGCATAGACATGGACATCTCCTGCAAGGGCGACCTCAACGTCGATGCACATCATTCCGTTGAGGATGTCGGCATCGTCCTGGGTCAGGCTCTTAAGGAAGCTTTGGGAGACAAGGTCGGCATCAGACGCTACGGTTCCGCTTCCATCCCGATGGATGAGGCTCTGGGCACATGTTCTTTGGACATCTCAGGCAGGGCTTTCCTGGTCTTCGAATGTGATTTCGCTGGTGATTTCTGCGGAACGATGGATACACAGCTCTTCGAGGAATTCTTCAGGAGCTTCGCGTTCAACGCAGGCATCACGCTGCACATCGCATGCCCTTACGGAGCGAACGACCACCACAAGGCAGAGGCGATGTTCAAGGCTCTTGCGAGGGCTTTGAGGGAAGCAACCGAGACTGACCCCAGATTTGCAGGTCAGGTCATCTCGACAAAAGGCGCATTATAATTTTTGGAGGACATATAAATGCTTATCAAGGATACTGATTTTATCGATCAGCCGATGCTCTCAAAGGGCAAGGTAAGAAACA
>CAMVGO010000060.1 GCA_947167045.1 uncultured Clostridia bacterium | reverse complement strand
TTCCGGCTGATATCGTTTTTAAAGACTTTTTCCTGAAAACGATACTTTGACCTTCCGGCTGATATCTTTTTTGAAAACTTTTTCCCGAAAACGATATCTTGACCTTCCGGCTGATATCGTTTTTAAAGACTTTTCACCGAAAACGATACCTCTCACCGTTCACTTCCCGGTAAACAGTTCATATTCCTTCATATCATTATTCGGCAGCAATATCATGCGGCAGTGAATGCTCCCGCGCTCGGCCGGGTCAGACGGCGCTTCATCTTCATCAAGGCAGACAAAGCCGACATAAGATCCGGATACGATGAAAGCATCCGGAGAACGGAAACCGCTGACCGGGTGATCGAAAAGCTCGACTGCGAGGCAATGATCCTTAAAGATCTCCGCCGTGTCGAAAAACTCAAAACCGTCGGCACTGCCGAGGTCGATCCCGGCATCCTTCACGAACGCTTCGAGCTCTTCCGGAGTGGTTATAAAGCCCCTGGAATTACGGGCAAGATCTTTTCCGGAACAATCAAAGATGCCGATGAAAGATTCAAGCTGAGAATACACGTGGGGAGCACCGGCCGCTTTGAGGGTGCGGCTGTACTTTTCGAGAATACCGGTCACATTCGATGCATTTTCATCTTTCAGTCTGCCGAAAGACTCTCCCCATTCGTTGATCACGACGGGCTCGCCGCCGATACGGGCTATCATCTGCGATGTGCCGGCGTCAAACCAGCACTCGTCGCCGCGGGCAAATTCCGCGTCATTATCTATGAGCGGCAAAAGGCGGAGAAGTTCGCTGATGTCTTCGTCACTGATACGGGCAACAGGATCGGTGTATCTGATCAGCAGAGCCAGCCTTTCGTCTTCCGAAAGGCCCTCATCCATGCTTCCGGCGCGGATATCAACCGACTCAAGCGAGCGGTAGATGTTCCCGTCCGACATGAAGAAAACAATGTCGCTGTAGTGTCCCCACGCTTCGTTGCGGTGGCTAATGACCGCCAGAAGACCTTCGGCCGGTGATGAATGTTCAGTCATGTCTTGCCTCCCTTCCAAAAGCGGGTGACGTTGATCTTTAGTTAACGGTGCTCTCAAGTTAACGGCACTCTTTAGTTGGCGGTGTTCAGAAAACGGCTGTAATCAGAAGACATCCGTGTTCACCATACAGCAACGATCACAAAACTGAATGTGATCACCCAAGGAACATGTCGTAATCGCTTACCTGGTATGCGGGCAGCTGCACTATGTGACAATATGCGTATGTCTTGTCATTGCTATCCGTAAGACCGGGCTTATCTAAAAATGCAAAACCGCAGTAGCCTCCGGATACGACGAACGCGTCAGCCGTGACCTCATCGAGTTTCAATGACGCGGGATATTCAACTATCTCAACAGCAATGCAGATATAATCGAATCTGTCGTATTCGGAATCGCCGAAATACTCGAAAGCCTCCATGTTCCTGATGTCGAGTCCTGTATCTTTCTCGAACTTTTTGAGCTCGTCGATGTTTGTGATTATCTGTCTGCAGGGCTTGACCGTTGTTTTGGGACACTTAAAGGTCCCGATAAAAGATTCGGAGTTGGAATAGACGTGAGGTGTTGCTCCCCACTCGGCATTGGAAAACGCATCCCTGATATATTTTTTGACCCGCTTGGCATTGCGGTCGTTAAGTTCCCCATTCCGGTCCCCGGATTCGCTGATCTCGATCCACTCACCATCGACCAGAACCTGGATATAGCTCGTGCCTGCGTCACAGGCATATTCATCGTCATAAACGAATTTCGCATCGGGATCTATCTTGACCATGTATTTATATATCTGGCGGATGTCATCCATTTCGAGAGTGAGAACAGGTTCAGTGTAATCCATAAGGATCTTAAGTCTATCGTTATCCGAGAGCCTGTCGGACCAGTTCGTACCGTAGGACTCGAAAGATTCTTCGGAACTGTATACCCTGCCGTCAGACAAGACAAAAGTACGGCTGCTCTGATGACCCCAGGCGGCATTATCGTAACCGGATATGAAAAGCAGCTCATTTTCGGGCAGCTCCGGTTCTGTCTGAACCGGCTTTGTCTCATCGGGATCTTTGGGCTTTTTTGTAGTCTCCGTGGTCGAATTGCAGCCGCATAAAAACATGGACATGCAAAGAGAGGCCGTAAGTACCGAAGCAATGGTTTTCGAAAGTTTCATAAGATCATCCTCCAGGGATATTATACCTTTGAAACAGATAACTGCTCAGGTTTGTTGCAGCCAGGCTTTTCAGATGTCCGCGAAAGAGAGCGGCAGATGTACTTGCAGCGGCGTTCGCCTGGGGGGCGTCCGCCTGAGCGGAGCGTGCCTAAACAACGTGCGCCTGAAGGCCGTCCGCCTTGAATGCTCAGCCTAACTGTTCGTCGATGGCCTTTGCCAGCTGATCGGCACAGGATGTGCCCTTCATGCCGCAGGTGTTGCCTCTTAAGATACCGGCAACTTCCTTTGCGTCCTTGCCTTCAACAAGTCTTCCGATGGCTTTGAGGTTGCCGTTGCAGCCTCCGATGAACTTTACGTTATAGAGTTTCCCGTCCTCTATATCGAAGTCGATCTGAATTGAACAGATGCCCTGAGGGCTGAATGTTACGTGGTCCATATCTTATCCTCCATATGCAGCTACATTATGATTTCGGGATAATGAACGGTCAAGCAAAAATAAGGGTAGAATCTCGGCAAAGACCTACCCTTATAAGTTGCTTTTATCAGACTGAAGTATCTCCGCTTCACATGGCGGATGACAAAGTTAAAGTGCCCGGAGGCATTAGAAATTCATAACGTTTATCAGCAGGATCCAGCAGATTCCGTAGTAGCATGCGACGGCCACAAGGTCGTTGACCGTGGTGATCAGGGGGCCCGAAGCGACAGCCGGGTCGACCTTGATGCGCTTGAAGAACAGCGGGATCAGGGTGCCGATTATGCTCGAGCAGATCATGGAGATCAGGAGGGCGATTCCGATGCATCCGCTCACCGCAAATGCGAAAACGGGTTCGCGCTGCTTTATAACCATCAGGTAGACGCCTATCAGGATCACCGAAGCAACGCCCAGTATGAGACCTACGCTCATGCCGACCTTCGATTCCTTTATTACCAGCGTGAACTTCTGGGAGAACGTGAGGTTCTCGTCCGTCAGTACCCTGATCGTGACAGCGAGCGACTGCGTGCCGACGTTACCTGCCATGTCGAGGATCAGCGACTGGAATGCCATGATTATCGTAAGGTGTGCGATTACGCCTTCGAAAACGCCGACAAGGCTCGAAACGAGCATGCCGAGGCACAACAGTATAAGAAGCCACGGCATTCTCTTCCTGATGCTCTGGCCCAGAGGTTCCTTGATATCTTCTTCCGCAATAAGTCCGGCGAGTTTTACGTAGTCCTCACCGAGCTCATCATCGACGACTTCAACGATGCTCTGCGACGTGATAACTCCGAGTATCTTGTTGTCCTCATTAAGTACAGGGATCAAGTCCTCCGAATAATCCTTGAGCTTTTCGATACAGTCATCGATCTGCTCGTTCGCGTAAACGTAAGGGAACGACGTGACTATCAGCGTGTTGAGGTCCGTCGTGCTCCTCGCGGTGATGAGATCCTTGAGCGTAAGAGCTCCGTAGAAGAGGCCCTCGTCATCTTCGACGAAGAGAGTCGAGATGTTGTCGTTCTCCTCAGCCTGTGTAACGAGTTCCGTCATTGCCTGCTTGACCGTGAGATCCAGACCGATCTTGATGAAGTTGGCGGTCATCTTTGAACCGATCTCGTCCTCATCGTAGGATGCGATTATGCTGATCTCCTGCCTGACTTCGGAGTCGAGCGCCTCGATAATGAGTCCTCTTCTCTCCTTTTCGAGCTCCCTCAGAACATTGGCAGCCGTATCCGTCTCGAGTTCGGATACGACGGCAGCCGCACGTCTGATGTCCATCTCGTTGAGATATGCGCCTACCTGCTCCTCCTCAAGGCACTCGAAAGCCTCGGCAAGCAGTGTCTTACCGCAGACCCTGAAAAACTTCTTGCGCTCTTTCTCGTCGAGCTCCTCCAGGATCTGTGCGATATCACTTGCGTGATAATCTTCCAGTTTGTAATGAATTACCCTCGGGGAATCGTTCCCCCTTATGATCGAGATTATCTCGTCCTGATAATCTCTCCTTATTTCCTTCTCTGCCATTTGTTTCCTCCTGAAAGTAAACAAACGACGGGAACAAAAAACCTCTGCAATGCTTTGGGCAAACAGAGGTAACGATACATCATTTAGTCCTTAAGGTCCGAATACAGTGTCCGGCATGACTTTAAGGAACAAAGGATATTTCGCGCACGTTTCCCTCGTTTGTCGCAACTGTCGCCAGCGTCCACCGTATTCACCTCTCTTTTTTGTTGGAATCCGGGGCTCATGTCCCCGTTCGAAATTTTAGCACGGTAAATAGCATTTGTTAACCCTTATTTTTATGGTCTTTGCGAGTTTTTATCATGATCCCCGCAACAGATATTATGAGGACCAGAGGGAAGACGCTTCCGATGAGCATTCCCTTCTTCAGATCGTCCCCGTTCATCTGCGCGAAAACGCCCACTAGACCGGGCCCTGCAGCTCCTCCGAGGTCGCCTGCCATCGCAAGGAAAGCAAACATCGCAGTCCCGCCCCTGGGAAGCCTTTTCGAAAGAATGCTGATGGTGCCGGGCCACATGATGCCGACTGAAAAACCGCACACGATACATCCCGCAAGACTTATCACCGGTGAGCCTGAAAGTCCCGCAGCAAAATAGCAGGCAAGGCAGAGCACGCCTGACCCGAGCATGAACTTCGTAAGCTCCACCTTCTCTCCGAACTTGCCGTAGAAGATCCTTGAGATGCCCATCGCTACCGCAAAAAGACATGGGCCTACCAGGTCACCCGTGGTCTTCGGCAAGCCGACCGCCGACTCCGCGAACGCGGAAAACCACTGCCCCATGGATATCTCGGATGCACCTGCACATACCATGAGCACTATACCCAGCATGAACACAGGTGTCTTAAAGAGCTTTCCGATGCCCATCTCCTTGCCGTCTTCTGTAAGGGATTCGATCGGACATACCGCAAAATTATAGATGTTATACAAAGGAACGAGTGCCCAAATACATGGCAGCCATCTCCAGTTTTCGATGCCGAACACCGCAAAGAACAGACTTGACAGCAGGATAACGCCGACGCATCCCCAGCAGTAGAACGAATGGAGTATGCTCATCACGGATGCCTTGTTATCGAAAGGACACGCCTCGACGATCGGGCTTGCGAGCACTTCGATGAGCCCGCTTCCTATAGCATAGAGGATCGTACTCGCAAGGATGCCGGTAAAAGGGTCCGGCAGCAGATAAGGCAGAAAAGAAAGTCCCGCAAGACCCAGTCCCGCCAATGCCTCAGAAATCAACGCGCCTGTCCTGTATCCGATCTTATTGATGAACCCTGCGCATATCAGATCAACGGTCAGCTGCGTGATAAAGAAAGCGATCGGTATCAGCGCGATCTTACCCAGAGATATCCCGAACTCGGTATGAAATCTCAGGAACAGGAGCGGCGCAAGATTGGCAGTTATCGCCTGCGTAATGAATGCCAGATAACAGGCCGTCAGCGTTGTATTGTAGTTTCTGCCCTTGCTCATCGTAACCCCCGGTTTTTCATTTTTTAGTATAACAGGGAGATCGTTTGGAATGTCATTAAATTTCGTATCTTCTCGCGTCCTTCTGTGTAAGGGCATATGTGCAGGTGCTGTTTATTAGTTCACGTTAGAGTACGTTTTTTTTCGAAAATCCGTACTCTGTAGTGCACATATATGCGAAAGTGCAAATTTGAGTACGGTTTTTGACCATATTCCGTACTCTGACAAGCATAAATCAGTTATTGTCAAGGATTCGTGCAATAACCCGACTTATCGAAATTATAGTCTTTTCCATAGATCTGCTCCTTTATCTCCGTGTTTCCGGGATCTGTCATTCATCCCCATTCTTATCAAATTATCCCCGGGAGTTACAAGAAAAGTATAGATAAAAAGATGTCAGGGTTCAACAAGCTGCAGACCATATCTGCGGGGGGGCTTTCAATGCCCGTTTTCAGGCTAAACAGAACGCCATGGCACGGATACTTTTATCCCGAAAACAAAAAGAACCCGCCGGCCTCAAAAAGAGTACCGGCGGGCAAGGCAGGAATATGTTATATGTTTATCCCTGTGACTCAAACTTTTCGACGCCTTCCTTGAGGATCTCGATGATCGGAAGGTGCTGCGGGCAGACGCCTTCGCACTGGCCGCATTCAATACAATCTGAAGCTTTTCCGTTGCCGTCTCTTGCAACAAGGCCGTTGTAGAAGAACTGCGGTCTCATGTCGCCCGGGAACTTGCGCTTTGTGTTGATCGCGCTGATGATATCGGGGATGCTGATGCTCATTGGACAACCGTCAGTGCAGTATCTGCAGGCGGTGCAGCCGATCTGTTCGACGCGGAACATCACTTCGATTACCTTGTCGATCGCAGCGCGCTCTTCATCAGACAAGGGCTCGAAATTCTTAAACGTGTTCATGTTGTCTTCCATCTGCTCCTGTGTGGTCATGCCGCTCAGGATGGTGGTTACTCCCGGAAGACTTCCGACAAAACGGAATGCCCATGAAGCGACTGACTTGTCGGGACGGATGCTCTTCAGTATCTCCGTGCACTCCTCGTCGTGGTTTGCGAGCTTTCCGCCCTTGCAGGGTTCCATGACGATTATCGGGATGTTCCTCTCGGAAAGGATCTGATAGAGCTTGCCTGAATGAACGAGCGGATTATCCCAGTCAGCATAGTTGAGCTGGATCTGGACGAACTCGATCTCAGGGTGCTTGTCGAGGATCTTTACGAGGAGCTCGGGTGTACCGTGGTAGGAGAATCCGAAATGACGGATCTTTCCCTCTGCCCTCTTCTGAATGCCCCAGTTGAAGCAGTCGAACTTTTCGTAAGTATCGTAGTTGTTGCCGTCCTCGATGCTGTGGAGAAGATAGAAATCGAAGTAATCGACTCCGCATCTTTCCATCTGCTCTTCGAAGATCTTATCCCTGTCTTCAAAGGAATGGATGCTCCACGCCGGAAGCTTTGTCGCAAGAGTGAACGAATCTCTCGGATGTCTCTTCACGATGGCTTCCTTTACGGTCCTCTCGGAGTTGCCTCCGTGATAAACATAAGCCGTGTCGAAATAAGTGAATCCGGCATCCAGATAGCTGTCTACCATCTTGCAGACCTTGTCCAGATCGATGACTCCGTCTGTCTCGGGAAGTCTCATAAGGCCAAAACCGATCTTAGGCATCTTGCTCAAATCTATGCTCATAGGGGCACCTCCTGCTCTTTATATGAGATTAGATTATCACGAAAGTTTTCAGACAGTCTTGTTTATTTACGTATTTTTTTGTAGATAATCAGACCGTATTAATTGACGTGTATCTGTATCTCAGGCTTATCGCCGACAGAGCCTTCCCCGCCCCTGATCTCAGTATGGTAAAGTCCTTCGGAAAGGTCGAGCCTTGTTGTGAACGGTCTCATAGCAGAACCCTTGCTCATTTCAGTATCGATCAGGACATTTCCGTCATCATCTGTCATGACGAAGGAATACTCTGCTTCTTTATTGCAGGACATAACGACTGTAACCGTATATGTTCTCGCTTCTTCTACAGAGAAATCCATGAGCGCATCTTTCGAATCCTCAGTAACCTCATATCCGATAGTGCTGTTTACGATCGTTTTGTTCAGCTGGCCTGAAACTGTAATTGCGATTCCTGAAATGAACATGACAGCTGAAAGGATGCCTGCGAAAAGGAAGTTTATCTTCTTATGTGTCTCAGGGCTTATCATCAGCCATCCGAGAACGAGGAACACAGGAGCCGTAAAGCCCATCAACAGATATATTCCGAACATATCAGGCGTGAACGATACCGCTACGCTGCTGCTTGCCATTGTCTTTGCGGAATAGATGCCGGCGAGTGCGGAAAACGCATTGTTTGCGAAATGCATGAGTGCCGACAGAAGGATATTGTTGCGCTTAACTACAACAAAAGACAGAACTCCGCCGAGGATCGCCGTCGCCATAAAACGCAGCGGTGACATGTGGTTGATGCCGAAGAGCAGTCCCATGATGAGTACAATTACCCAGTCCTTCTTGATCGATCTGAAGCATGAGAGTATAGCACCTCTGTGGATAGCTTCCTCACAGATGGCAGGTGTTACCGACACGATCAGGAAAGCCAGGAGAGCATTTCCCGAATAGAGAAAGCTCGAAAGTTCAGCCGTCTCTGAAGACCATGCCGGGAAGAGCATTCCGACCAGACCTACAGTTACATAAGAAAAGCCCTGTCCTCCAAGGAGAAGGAACAGACATCCGAAGATCTCTCTTACTGTCACTTTCTTTATGGGAAAGACCTCTTTGATACTGACCTTGCGGATAAGACAGAAACCTACCGCAACAGCAAGGAACAAGACCTCTGTCAGAACAAGTCCCGTCATTCCCCAATGCTCCTGCATATACGTGCAGACCGTTAAGAAAAGTGCTAAGAGCACTGCGAAAAGCACTATACCCATCCAGGGCTTAAGCCTCTCCTGATTAGTTAATTTTTGCATATTTGTACCTCCCCTTATTCACAAGAGTTTTTAAAATGATTATTTATGTCAGGATAAAAGCATCACTGATGCTATTCGTGTATCTTACGTTCCTTTTTAAGGTTTCCTATCTTAATGAATGCTTTGACCGCCGCGATGACTGATGCCACGCAGAGCGCGAGCATTAATATCGCGCATATGAGATTCAACGTCATTAACATGTTGTTCCTCAATAATGAACTCACTACGATCGAGGTGTTCAGCAAAGCCGCAAAGAGTGTAAATGCAATTACAAATATCAGGTATCCTGCCATAACCTTCTGATAGTTGATCTTTGAATCGATATCAGAATACAGTTCAATGCCGTCCGGATATTCTTCTTTAAGAGCTCTCGTATATACCCAGCATGTTCCGGGATAGTTGATGTAGCACACAACCTTAATGCCCATCTCCTCCAGAAACTTGAAGTATTTCAGATTCTCGGCACTCTCTCCTCCTCCCTTAAGGAAGATCTCCTTGTAGATATACTTGTTTGGTTCCGTCTCTTCGAATTCAAAAGTTAATCTTCCTGCATGTTCAAGAGAATATCCGTGTGAAGCCATCTCATTGATCCAGGCCTGCTCTTTCTCGAGCTGCCAGATCCAAAACAACTTATGAATAACTCTGCGCATATCAGTTTCCTCCCAAAATCCTCTTGCCGTTATCGACCAGTTCAGAGAGTCTTGCAAGTTCTTCTTTGAGTACGGCAAGACCGTTCTGGGTGATCACGTACTCCTTCTTGCGGCTCTCGGGGTTTTCCGGCAGAGCATCTATCCATCCCTTCTCAACGAGCGAATTAAGCGCTCCGTAAAGTGTACCTGCGGCGAGCTTTACACGCCCGTGTGACAGTTCTCCCACATTCTGGATTATTCCGTATCCGTGAAGCGGTTTTTGAAGCGACAACAAAATGTAGAAGACTGCTTCTGTTAACGCTAACTGTGGCATTTATCTATCCTCCTTTTATATCGGCTTCCGATATATCGTAACCCGAGTATATCGTCTCCCGATATAGTTGTCAATATCTTTTCTGCGATTTTGAAAAATAGTGAAAAATACTGCAGCGGCCCCTAAAGTGCAGGAGCTCAGGTGTATGTAAAACAGTACCGTTTGAAGGTCGGTTTGGTACCAGCCCACATACTTTAGCCATCGTGCCCACGCCTGTTGGTAGTCTGAACCTGTCAATTTTCGAGCATGTCAGACTACCATCTTGAGTTCTTGGTAGTCTGAACCGATCATTTTTCGAGCATGTCAGACTACCAGGAAACTGATTTGGTAGTCTGAAGCAGCCATTTTTCAGGTGTTTCAGACTACCATCTGCTAACTAGGCAACATGTTCCGGATAACCGTATTCTGAAGAGATAAAGAAAGGCGCTGTCTCTTTGTGACCGGGTCACAGAGACAACGCCTTTGGTTTTTTATGGCATATTTTGTTGTTTATTCAGTCTTACTATATCTTTAGAACTCAATCTGCGAAAAGAGGAGTCGAGAGATAACGGTCACCCGTGTCAGGCAGGAGTGCTACGATCGTCTTGCCCTTGTTCTCGGGACGCTTGGCGAGCTCGATTGCTGCCCAGAGAGCCGCACCGGATGAGATGCCTACGAGAACGCCTTCGCTCTTGCCCAGGAGCTTGCCTGTTGCAAATGCATCGTCATTGGAAACGGGGATGACCTCGTCATAAACGCCTGTGTTGAGAACTTCAGGAACGAAGCCGGCACCGATACCCTGGATCTTATGCGCACCGGCAGTGCCCTTACTCAGAACGGGAGAGTCAGCCGGCTCTACAGCTACGACCTTGACGGATTCCTTCTGTGACTTCAGATATTCGCCTACGCCTGTAACTGTTCCGCCTGTGCCTACACCTGCAACGAAGATATCGACTTCGCCGTCTGTGTCTTCCCAGATTTCAGGACCTGTAGTTTCTTTGTGAGCCTTCGGATTTGCGGGGTTAACGAACTGGCCTGCAATGATGCTGTTAGGGATCTCAGCCTGGAGCTCCTCAGCCTTTGCGATCGCGCCCTTCATTCCTTTAGCGCCTTCCGTGAGAACAAGTTCCGCACCGTATGCCTTGATGAGCTGTCTTCTCTCAACGCTCATGGTCTCAGGCATTGTGATGATGAGCCTGTAACCCTTTGCAGCCGCTACGGATGCAAGACCTATACCTGTGTTGCCGCTCGTAGGCTCGATGATGACACTGCCTTCCTTGAGTCTGCCGGTTGCTTCAGCGTCTTCGATGATCGCCTTTGCGATACGGTCCTTGACGCTTCCTGCGGGGTTGAAGTACTCGAGCTTTGCTACGAGCTTTGCTTCAAGGCCCAGTGCCTTTTCGAGATGTGTGAGTTCCAGAAGCGGTGTTTTGCCGATAAGCTGGTCTGCTGACGTATAGATCTTAGTCATAATTATTCCTCCCGTATGACTGCTAAAAGTAATTATATATCAGTTGATCTGTAAGGGATCAAATTGCTGCAAAACCTTTTTCGAGGTCTGCAATGATGTCATCGATGTGCTCTGTACCGATAGAGAGACGGATCGTGTTCTGATAGATGCCTACGTCGTTGAGCTCTTCTTCGGAAAGCTGTGAGTGTGTTGTGCTTGCCGGGTGGATAACAAGGCTCTTAACGTCAGCAACGTTAGCAAGGAGTGAGAACAATTCGAGGTGGTCGATGAAGTCGAATGCTTCCTTCTTGCCGCCCTTTACGTTGAATGTGAAGATAGAGCCGCCGCCGTTAGGGAAGTACTTCTGATATACTTCGTGATCCGGATGATCTGCAAGTGAAGGATGGAAGACCTTCTCTACCTTCGGATGATTTGTGAGGAAGTCCAATACCTTCTTTGTATTCTCGATGTGACGCTCAAGTCTCAAGGACAGAGTCTCTGTGCCCTGGAGGAGCAGGAATGCTGCGAAAGGTGAGATGGAAGAACCTGTATCTCTTAAGAGGATAGCTCTGATATAAACTGCGAATGCTGCCTTGCCTGCTGCATCTGTGAACTTAACGCCGTGATAGCTGGGGTTGGGTTCAGAGATCCAGGGATACTTGCCGGAAGCTGCCCAGTCGAAGTTGCCGGAATCAACGATAACGCCGCCCAATGTTGTGCCGTGGCCGCCGATGAACTTTGTAG
>CAMVGO010000059.1 GCA_947167045.1 uncultured Clostridia bacterium | reverse complement strand
ATGGTTGAGCTCGTTATGGCTATGGAGCAGGAATTCGATATCGAGATCCCTGATGATGTAGCTGAGAAGGTTGTTACCGTCAAGGATGCAGTCGAGTATATTCAGAGCCTTACAGAGGGCTGATATGCCGGGGATAATAATTCTCTGAATTAACTTAAGAAGTTTTGACGGCTGGATGCGGGTTATTGCATTCAGCCGTTTCTTGTAAATATTGCCATGACAGACTATACAAACTTAGAAAAAGACCTGGGTTACACATTTAACGACAAGTCGCTCCTTGAGACGGCTTTTACCCACACCACATATGTTTTCGAGACCGGAAGAGGCCACTGGGAGTCCAACCAGAGGCTCGAGTTTATAGGCGATGCCGTGCTCGATGTCGTGGTGGGGCAGATGCTCTACGAGTTAAAGCCCCAGGCTGATGAGGGTTATCTCTCGAAAATGAGGAGCGTTGCGGTCTGTGAGAAGTCTTTTGCGGAAGTGGCGCGAAAACTCCATCTGGGCGATTATCTGCTTCTCGGAAAGGGCGAGGCGCAGAGCAACGGGAACGACAAGGATTCGACGCTGGCTGACTGTTTTGAGTCGGTTATCGCGGCGGTCTATTTCGACGGCGGATTTGAGCAGGCAAAGAAATGTATCTTGAAAAATCTTACCGAAACTGTTCAGAAAGCGGTAAACGGAGAGATTTTCCTGGATTACAAGAGCAAACTGCTCGAACTGGCGCAGACGAGGGGCTTCCAGCACAAGATCAGGTTCGAAGTGACCGGAGAGCGCGGTCCTGCCCACATGAAAGAATTCGATGTCTGCGTATATTCTGACGAGGAACTCCTCGCCACGGCAACGGGTCACAGCAAGAAGGATGCCGAGCAGAAGTGCGCCGAGAAGGGCATAAAAGCATACATGCGCCTCTATCCGGAAGGCCGCTAAAGAAGATTGTCCTACAAAAAGGTCCTGTATGGGTTATAATACTTGGGCGATTATTTTAGGATTTAGACGGAACTGAATATAGGATGTATCTTAAGAAACTGGAGCTTCAGGGGTTCAAATCATTCCCCGATTATACTTGTATCGACTTTGACCGCGGTCTTACGGCCGTGGTTGGTCCTAACGGAAGCGGTAAATCCAATATCAGTGACGCGGTCCGCTGGGTTCTGGGCGAACAAAGCGTAAAGCAGCTCAGAGGCGGCAAGATGGAGGACGTCATCTTCAACGGAACGACCGCCAGAAAATCCATGAACTATGCTGAAGTATCCATCACTTTCGACAATTCCGACGGCTATATCGACTACGGATTTCCCGAGATCTGCATCACCAGAAGGCTCTACAGGTCGGGCGAGTCCGAATACCAGATAAACAAGGTTAACTGCAGACTCAAGGACATTACGGTCCTTTTCCTGGATACCGGTCTCGGACGCGACGGCTATTCGCTCGTAGGACAGGGCAGGGTCGACGATATCCTTTCGACAAAGTCTGAAGACAGGCGAAGGGTCATCGAGGAGGCATCCGGTATCGTAAAATACCGTGTCCGCAAGGATGAGGCACAGAGAAAGCTTACAAATACCGAGCAGAACCTTGTCCGTATCAATGACATCTTAGGCGAACTCGAAGAGCGCAAGGGACCTCTCGAAGAGCAGGCCGGCAAGGCGCGCAAGTTCAACGAGAACTATGAGGAATTAAAAAGGCTCGAGACTTCACTCCTCGTACATAAGATCACAGAAGCCAACAGGGAGATGGGCGATTCGGCTGGTCTCAAGGAACAGCTCGAGAAAGAGATCGAAGAGCGTGAGGACGAATATCTGAAGCTCAGGAAGAGCCATCAGGAGATCATCTCAAAGAGTGAAGCCCTCGATAACGAGATCGAGGACAGGAGACAGGAACTTTCAGACCTCACCGAGTACGAGCATGAGGCTCAGACCGATAAGAAGGTCTCCATTGAAAGACTCAATCAGACTAACCAGAGGATAGAAGAACTCAAGACCGAGATGGAGTCCACCGATGAGACAGTCGAAAGGCTCACCGCTGAACTCAATGAGAAGAAGGCCAAGGCCGACAGTCTCCTTAAGGAAGCCGATGAGGCGAAGACTCAAAGCGAGACTCTCGACAAGGAGCGCCAGGCAAAGTTCGAGGAGTATGAGGCCAGCAGGAAGGAAGCAGGAAAGGCGGATTCCAAGGTAAAGGCCAAGACGGAAGAACTTTTCGAGACCAGAAAGAAGATAACAGAATGCGAAGCCGGGATCGCGGCTTTGGAAGACAAGATAAAGGACATGCAGGAGGCCAGGAGCACTTCTGAGAGCGGAAAGGCCGAACTGAGTGCGAGACTCGAGGAAGAAGAAAAGGCTCTGACCGAGATCAGGAAGATCAAGGGCGACGTTTCCAAGGATATCGAGGTCCGCAACGGCAAGCTCGAGGAATTGAGAGCCCGTCAGGTGGAACTCAATCAGTTCTTTGAGGTCAACAACAGAAAGCTCTCTGCGGAAGAGTCCAAGCTCAAGACACTGAAAGATGTCGACAGGAATAAAGAGGGATATCAGGAATCCGTTAAGAGGCTTACTGATCTTGCCGAGACGGACAGGTCAGTCAGGAGTCTCATCGTCGGTATCCTGGGCGACCTTATCGAGACGGATACCAAGTATGAGACTGCGATAGAAACGGCATTGGGCAATTCCCTCAACAATGTGGTAACAAAGAGCGAGGCGGATGCCGCCGAGCTTATCGGCGTTTTAAAGGAAAAGAGGCTCGGAAGGATCACATTCCTCCCCATAGAGAACATCAGAGCCAGATACATCGATGAAGATGACCTGAGAAAAGCCAGGAGCATAAACGGATATATCGGAGTCGCTTCGGATCTTGTAAGATGCAGCCGCGACCTTGAGGATATCGTCGCAAACCTTCTGGGAAGGATCCTTGTAGCAAACGACCTGGATGCCGCACGAGCCATCGCTTCCAGAACCGGACGCGCATATAAGGTAATGACATTGGAGGGAGATTCGGTCAATCCGGGCGGCTCCCTCACGGGCGGATCCATGAGAAGAACCGGTGCCGGGACGGGCATCATCGGAAGAAAGCACGAGATCGAATCTCTTACCAAGATAGTCGCTGACCTTGAAGCCAAATTGTCAGATTCCGAAGACCAGCGTCAGGAAGTTGACGACGGCATAGGCACGCTGAAGCGCGAGCTCGCACAGCTCGGTGAGCAGCTGAAGTACTATCAGCTCGAGGAAGTAAAGGCTGAGGGTGAGTACAACAACACAAAGACCAGACTCGGTGAGATAGAAAAGTCTCTTGCAAATTACGATGAGAACATGCAGACAGTCTCCAAGTCGAAGATAAGACTTGAAGAGGATCTCGAGGAATTCAGTCGGATCGAGGGCGAGATAAACGGAGAGCTTTCCGATTACCGCGAAGAGATAGAGGAACAGCAGAGGCTCTCGGAGGAACAGGCTGTCGAACTCGAGAAGATAGCTGCAAGTGTCAGGGAGACCGCATCACTTGCGGAACGCAAGCTCACTGAGAGGAGTGGTATCCTGGATCTCGCAGGTCACATCAAGAAGCAGATCGAAGAGGCAAAGCAGGGCCGCGACAAGTTCAGCGAATCCATCAGGGAAGCAAAAGAGACCGTCAACAGCATCACAAGGGAGATCAACGAACTTGACAGCAAACTCGACGAGAATGCCAAGCAGCAGAAGGTTCTTGAAGAAAAGATCGCAGAGCTCTTTGAGAAGAGGGCTGCCGTTACGGGAGATCTCAACTCTTTCGGCGACAGACTTTCCGCGAGCAGTGACGAGATACAGGCATTGAGGGAAAAACTGAATGCCCATGTAAGCAAATACGACAAGATAATCTTCGAGATTGACCAGAATAAGAACAGGCTCTGGGAAGATTACGAGACAACATATGACAACATCAAGGATTCCGTCGAGCCTGTAACAAAGATCGGCGAGCAGACCAAGAGGATACAGACACTCAAGAACTCCATAAAGGCTCTGGGTCCGGTCAATCTGGGCGCGCTGCAGGAATTCAGTGAGCTTTCCGAGCGTCTCGAGTTCATGACGAAGCAGAGGGACGACATCGAAGCTGCAAAGAAGGACCTTGAGACCGTCATCGACGAACTGCTTACAAAAATGAGGTCTGAGTTTACCGAGCATTTCGTTACGATCAACAACAACTTCAGTCAGGTGTTTACCGACCTGTTCGGAGGCGGTACCGCGGAGATCGTCCTCGGCAACGATTCCGAAGACGTTTTGGAGTGTGCCATCGACATCAAAGCCCAGCCGCCGGGAAAGAAGCTGCAGAACCTTTCACTCCTGTCAGGCGGTGAGAGATGCCTTACAGCTATCGGACTTCTTTTCGCCATTCAGGAACTTAAGCCTTCTCCGTTCGTTATCCTGGACGAAGTCGAGGCTGCGCTTGACGACGTTAATATCACGAGATTTACGGACTTCGTAAGGAGACATTCCGCAAGATCTCAGTTCATTCTTGTTACGCACCGTAAGGGTACCATGGAGGCCTGTGACCAGATGTACGGCGTTACCATGGCAGAGCGTGGCGTTTCAAAGATCCTTTCTATGGAGCTTAGATAATGGGACTAGCTGATCTGTTTAAAAAAGGACTCGAAAAGACTAGGAACTTCTTTGCAGGAAGTTTTACCAAGCTTGCTGCTTCAAGCGGACGCTTTGACGAGGATATGCTCGACGAACTCGAAGAACTCCTCATCAGGGCAGACTGCGGCGTATCTGCGAGCGAAGACATCATGAACAGGGTCAAGCAGAATATCAAAAAGACCGGTGATGACAGCAAGGAAGCGGTACTCGCCTCCGTCAAGGAGAGGATGCTCGAGATATTGGGCGAGCCTCAGACTGTTACGATCGAACCCGGAAAGCTCAATATAATCCTCATGATCGGTGTTAACGGCACCGGCAAGACGACCACATCGGGAAAGCTTGCCGCAAGGTATAAAAAAGAAGGCAAAAAGGTCCTTATGGCAGCATGCGACACATTCCGTGCAGCTGCAGTAGGACAGCTCAAGACCTGGGGAGAGAGGACGGGAACAGCCGTCATTGCTCAGGAACAGGAGGGGGCAGATCCTGCTTCCGTTGTTTTCGATGCCATACACGCTGCGCAGGCAAGAGGCACGGATGTGCTCCTTGTTGATACTGCCGGCCGTCTCCATAACAAGAAGAACCTTATGGAGGAACTTGCGAAGATCAGACGCGTCATTGAACGCGAAGCTCCTGATGCAGTTATCAAGTCACTTCTCATCATTGATGCCACGACAGGGCAGAATGCCGTTATCCAGGCTGAAGGTTTCGGTGAGGTGACAGGCCTTGATTATGTCGGCATCACAAAGCTTGACGGAAGCGCCAAGGGTGGTGTCGCCATCGCCGTTGCATACCAGTCCGGCAAAGCGATCGTTCTTGCCGGGTTGGGCGAGCGTGTGGAAGATCTGGCTGATTTTGATCCTGAACTGTTTGTCGATTCGCTCGTAAAGGAATAATCCTGTAAAAAATCGCCATTTTCTACGGAAAAATCGGTATTGTTTTGATTGCCAAAGAAAATGATTATATGTATAATCTTTTGGGTTTAATCAGAGCTAGGGCGTACTATGCCCGAATGCTTCACAAAATCTATATCAAAATTCTTAAAGAGAGGGGCCCGGTATATGTCTTTATTAACATCTTCCTGGTTAATCGTACTCGGCGTAGTAGTGCTTGCACTTGTCTACGTTGCGTTCAACTACTTCCGTATTAAGAAGATGCCCGAAGGAACACCCGACATGATCGAACTGTCAGGGATCATCCGTTCCGGCGCGCAGACATTCCTTAAGACGGAATACAAGAGCATCGTCATCGTAGTAGGTGCGGTAGCAATTATCTTCACACTCTTTGTTGAGAAGACAAGCGGTATCACATTCCTCATGGGTGCACTGATGAGCTCTATCGTTTGCGTTCTCGGTATGCAGAGCGCTACTTATGCTAACGTTCGTACATCGAACAAGGCTAGAGAGAGTCTTTCAATCGGAAAGACTGTTAAGGTTGCACTCTGCGGCGGTTCCATCAGCGGACTCGCAGTTCAGGCCTTCGGTATGCTGGGATTCCTCGGCGTTCTCCTTTGCTTCGGCGGCGTTCAGCACGATGCAGAGAGCCAGGGCCTGATCCAGATCGGACTTATCTGCAACCCCTACATCATGAGAATATCAACATATTCACTCGGCTGCTCCATCGTTGCTATGTTCAACCGTGTTGCAGGCGGTAACTACACAAAGGCGGCTGATATTTCTTCTGATATCCTTGGTAAGCTCAGACATGACCTTCCTGAGGATGACTCAAGAATCCCTAACACGATCGCAGACTTCATCGGCGACAACGTTAACGATATTGCCGGCAACTGCTCCGACCTTTTGGAGTCATTCGTTGCTACAATGTCTGCTTCCATCATGATCTCAGTTACCCTCTTCAAGACAGCTCTTGCAGAAGGTGAGACACAGATCACAGACGCTACTTTCAACGCTACGATCCTTTTCCCTGTCATTCTTGCAGGCTGCGGCCTTGTAGGATGCCTTATCGGTCTTGGACTTGCTAACATCAAGAAGATGGGTGACAATCCGTCAAGAGAGCTCGACCTCTCCACATGGATCTCTGCAGGCTGCACAGTTGTTTTCGGCGGTGTTGCTGCTTACTTCATTTTCAAGGATGTACCTCTCTATAATGAATTCAAGCTCGGCTGGGCTTCTCCCTGGGTTTCTTCCATCATGGGAATCGTTTCAGGTATTGCTATTGGTATCATTACTGAGTACTACACATCTACAGATCACAAGCCTACACAGAAGATCGCTGAGATGTGCACAGAGGGTGAGGCTTTCGTTGTTACAAAGGGTGACGCTGTAGGTTCAAGATCAGTTCTTCTCCCTGTACTCGTAATCATCATCGCTTTGATCGTTTCCGGTATCACTGGCGGTTCTTACGGTATTGCTATCTCCGCTCTCGGTATGCTCGCATTCGTAGGTGCTACAGTTTCCATCGACGCTTTCGGTCCTATCGCAGATAACGCAGGCGGTCTTGCAGAAGCTTGCCACCTCGCACCTGAAGTACGTAAGATCACAGATAAGCTCGACGCAGTAGGTAACACAACTGCTGCTATCGGTAAGGGCTTCGCTATCGGTTCTGCAGCATTCGCTACAGTTTCCCTCATCATGGCTTACGTAGGCAGCTACTCCGGTGATGTTGCTGTTCCTGTACTTAATTTCGCTTCATTCTTCGTAGTTGCAGGCGGTATCCTTGGTGGTGCTCTTGTTGAATACTTCTGCGCTATCCTCACAGACAACACAATCGACGCTGCTAAGATCATGGCTGATGTCGGCGACAAGCAGATGACACAGGAAGTTCTTGATGGTAAGGCTAAGCCTGACTACAACATGATGATCGCTATGGCTGCTAAGGAAGCTATCCGCAGAATGGTAGTTCCTTCAGTTCTCGCTCTTCTCATCCCTGTAATCGGCGGCTTCCTCCTCGGACCTGAGTTCGTAGGTGGTATCCTCGTTGGTGCTACTATCGTTGCTATCCCGAGAGCTATCTTCATGGGTAACTCCGGCGGTGCATTCGACAACGCTAAGAAGTACATTGAGCAGGGTATGCTCAAGGGCCACGCAAAGGGTTCTCCTGCACACAAGGCTGCTGTTACCGGTGATACGATCGGTGATACACGTAAGGACGTTGTAGGCGTTGCTTTGGACATCTTCATCAAGCTCATGTCCACAGTTGCAAACACAATCACTCCTATCATCAGCAGATATCACATCTTCAAGTAATTCTGCAAAAGTGATAAGATTACAGGCGGCTGTCCGGTGAGGGCAGCCGCTTTTTTACGGAAATGCCGTTCTTTTACGGTTCGTGCTTTACAAAACAGACTCCGGATGTTATCATCACCAAGTTGCCTTAATCGCAGTTTTGCGGAAGACTCCGACCCTTACCTTCGATTTTGGCGTATTTATATTTTAAGGAGGAAAGATTTATGTCAGCATCTTTCGACAAGCAGGCTATCATCAAGGAATATGCTCTCTCCGAGGGCGACACAGGTTCTCCTGAGGTTCAGGTTGCACTTCTTACTTACAGAATTAACCACCTCACAGAACATCTCAAGACCCACAAGGGTGACCACCACAGCAGAAGAGGTCTTCTCATGATGGTTGGTAAGAGAAGAAACATCCTTGACTATCTTGCAGCAGTTGATATCGAGCGTTACAGAACTCTCATCGCAAGGCTCGGCATCAGAAAGTAATCTTTCAAACGGATTATTTCAGGAAAGCGGTTCCCTTGGGGGCCGCTTTTTTTGTCGTTTCGCGATGGTGTATAATTAACAGGTTATTATATTTTCCGGGGAGGCATCACTATGCTTGACGGTTTTATCAGAGTTGCGGCGGCAAGCCCGAAGGTCAGGGTGGGAGATGTTGATCAGAACATTTCAGAAACGGTCAGGTTAGCCAGAAAGGCTGCGAGCAAGGACTGTGCGGTCATCGTATTCCCGGAGCTCGGACTTACCGGATATACCTGCGGAGATCTGTTCCTGCAGAAGGCCCTGCTCGACAAGGCCAGAAACGGACTTTATGACCTGGCAAACATGACGTCGGACCTCAATACGGTCCTGATCGTAGGCCTTCCTTATGAACTGGGCGGAAAGCTCTATAACGTTGCCGCAGTCATCCATCGGGGCGACATAATCGGTATCGTTCCTAAGCAGAATATCCCCAATTATTCTGAGTTCTATGAACTGAGACATTTCACTCCTTATACGGATGACGGAATAATCATGACCGAAGACGACGTCTGCTTCGGCAAGGCAGTATTCAACTGCGCCGGATTCTATTTCGCCGCCGAGATATGCGAGGACCTCTGGGTCGCTTCTAGCCCTTCGGCTGACTATGTAAAGAACGGCGCTCAGGTAATATTCAATCTTTCCTGTTCCGATGAGATCATCGGTAAGGCAAAGTACAGGAGAGACCTGGTCAAGATGCAGAGCGCAAAGCTCATGGCTGCTTATGTTTATTGCGATGCAGGGCTTGGCGAGTCGACTCAGGACCTTGTTTTCGCAGGACACAACATTATAGCCGAGAACGGAAAGATCCTTGCCGAGAGCAAGCGTTTTGCCAATGACAGCGATGAAGATGCGATCCTCTTTGCCGATATCGACATAGAGCGACTTGAAGCGGACAGGAGAAGGAGCAATACATTCTCTTCCGACGTAAACGGCGATAGCGGGATCGACATCATCGAGTTTGACGCCGAATTCCCTGACATCGAGCTCGAAAGACATATCAGCAGGACTCCGTTCGTTCCCGAGAGCACTACGGATCTTGCCGCAAGGTGCGAGGACATCCTCAACATGCAGGCTGCAGGTCTCTACACAAGGCTCAAGGCCATCAACTGCAGCAAGGCGGTGATCGGCCTTTCAGGCGGACTTGATTCGACGCTGGCTCTCATAGTTACGATCCACGCTTTCGATAAACTGGGGCTCGACCGCAAGGGAATCATAGGCGTTACGATGCCCGGATTCGGCACGACCGCAAGGACAAAGAATAATTCGATAAATATCGCTGAGGAATACGGCTGCACATTAAAAGAGATCTCTATCTCAGCCGCAGTCACACAGCACTTCAATGACATCGGTCACGATATGGAAGACCACAGCGTAACATACGAGAACGCACAGGCCAGGGAGCGTACGCAGATCCTCATGGATCTGGCAAACCAGGAGGGCGGTCTTGTCATAGGTACCGGAGATCTTTCCGAGCTCGCACTCGGATGGGCTACATATAACGGCGACCACATGTCCATGTACGGAGTCAACTGCTCCATTCCTAAGACGCTCGTCAGATATCTCGTATCTTATGAGTCAACGCGTACGGCAGAGACCAGTCCTGCGCTTTCCGCGGCACTTGCGGACATTGTTGCGACGCCCGTATCACCGGAACTTCTGCCGCCTACGGAAGACGGCAAGATCTCACAGAAGACGGAAGAGACTGTCGGACCTTATGAACTGCACGATTTCTTCCTCTACTACATGATCAGATTCGGATTTGCCCCTTCGAAGATCTACCGCATGGCTCTGATCGCATTTGACGGCGCATACGATGCCGATACGATCTACAAGTGGGAAGAGACATTCATGAGAAGATTCTTCTCGCAGCAGTTCAAGAGATCCTGCGTACCCGACGGACCCAAGGTAGGTACCGTATCCCTGTCACCGAGAGGTGACTGGAGGATGCCTTCCGATGCGTCCAGGAACGTTTGGCTCGATGACTTAAAGACTGTAAAGGAATAATCATATGAAATCTGTTGTATGCTTCGGCGATTCAAATACTTACGGACATAATCCCGTAAACGGCGAGAGACTTCCCGAGTCGGTCAGATGGCCCTGCCTTCTCCAGGAACTTCTTGGCAGGGATTATAAGATCATAGAAGAAGGTCTTAACGGCAGGACTACCGTTTTCGATGACCCTAATGACGACTGGAAGAACGGCATCGACTACATAAAGGGTATCCTCTGCACGCACAGGCCGGTGGATTACCTGATAATCATGCTCGGCACTAACGACATGAAGACCATTTATAATGCAAAGCCGGAGGATATCGCGGCAGGCCTGAATGAGATCGTTCAGAGGGCTGAGAAGGTAATGGACCTCAAGCAGGGTTATATCCCGAAGATCCTTATAGTATCTCCGCCGGAGATAAGTGAGGATATCCTCACCGGACCTTTTGCCGGTTCGTTTGACCGGGTGTCCATTGATAAGTCCAGGCGCCTTTCCGAGTTCTACAAGAAGGTCGCAGACAAGCACGGATGCGGTTTCCTGGATGCAAAGCTTTACATTAAGCCTTCAAAAGAAGACGGGCTGCACTTGGATCCGGCAGGGCACAAGGGTCTTGCGGAGATAATCGCTAAGACTGTTCCGACTCTATGACAGGCTGATCAGGAGTCTTGGGAACAGACGGGGCTTTCGAAAAATAGACATGGTGATGAAATGGAGGTGTCTCAAAATGCTTGAGGCACCCCGTTTTTGTGTAATGGTAAATGTTTGTCTTATTTTTCTTTTAGTATATAATTATTAAGTTCGAGAAGGAGTGTAGTGTGTAGATTGACTGCCCGAACGCCGGTAAAGATCGCTCGGACCGTGAATCTACGAACTACCTCCTTTACCAAAATTCAATATTTTTATTAAAGGAGTTTCAGAATGGAAATGATCTTCAGAACTGAAATCGCCGGCAGACCGTTAGTTGTCGAGACCGGTAAGATCGCGCAGTTTGCAAACGGCTCCGCTCTCGTAAGATACGGTGAGACGACTGTCCTTTCAACTGCAACAGCAAGTGCAACACCCCGTGAAGGTATCGACTTCTTCCCGCTCTCTGTTGATTACGAGGAGAAGATGTATGCAGTAGGCAAGATGCCGGGCGGCTTCCTCAAGAGAGAAGGAAGACCGGGCGAGAAGGCTATCCTCGTTTCCCGTGTTATCGACCGTCCTATCAGACCTTTGTTCCCTAAGGATCTGAGAAACGATGTTTGCGTAAACAACCTCGTTATGTCCGTTGATCCGGATTGCTCTCCTGAGATCACAGCAATGCTCGGTACATCAATCGCTATCGCTATTTCCGATATCCCGTGGAAGGGACCTGTCGGCGGCGTTGTATTAGGCCTTATCGATGGCAAGACCATCATCAACCCTACACTTGAGCAGCGTGAAGTATCAGATATGTACGTTACTCTTGCTGGTACACTTAACAAGATCTGCATGGTTGAGGCCGGTGCTAACGAAGTACCTGACGATGTAATGCTCAATGCTATCGCAGAAGGTCACGAAGAGATCAAGAAGATCTGCGAGTTCATCAATAGCATCGTTGCCGAGATCGGTAAGGAGAAGTTCACTTACGAGTCAGCAGACGTTCCGGAAGAGATCTTCGAAGCTGT
>CAMVGO010000058.1 GCA_947167045.1 uncultured Clostridia bacterium | reverse complement strand
TGTTCATACCTGGACCTATCGAGGTTTCGCAGGATGTACTGGAGAAGATGGCTACACCGATGATCGGACACAGGACTAAGGATATGTCCGCTCTTCAGCAGTCTATCTCAGAGAAACTCCAGAAGGTAATGATGACCAATAACACTATTGTTTTATCAACGTCATCAGGCAGTGGTCTTATGGAAGGTGCCGTAAGAAGCTTCACAAAGACAAGAGCAGCCGTTTTCTCAATCGGCGCTTTCGGTAAGAGATGGCACAAGATGTGCACATCCAACGGCATCGCAGCTGATCTTTTCGAATCAGAGCTTGGTCAGCCTACAACACCTGAGATGATCGAGGCAGCTCTTTCCACAGGTAAGTACGACCTTATTACGATCACACAGAACGAGACATCAACAGGTATCCACAATCCCATGGATAAACTCGCTGAGGTCTATAAGAAATATCCCGATGTTATCGTATGCGTTGACGCAGTCTCATCCATGGCAGGCGATTATATCCCTGTAGATGAGCTCGGAATCGACGTCTGCATCACATCGACACAGAAGTGTTTGGGACTTCCTCCGGGAATGGCTATCGCTTCCGTATCGGAGAAGGCTATCAAGAAGGCTGAAACAGTAGAGAACAGAGGTCTTTACTTTGACTACCTCGAACTCGTTAAGTTCGTTAAGGAGAAGCCTTATCAGTATCCTTCAACTCCTTCCGAGTCACACATGTTCGCTCTTGATTACCAGCTCGACAAGATCCTTGAAGAGGGCATTGAGAACAGATATCAGAAGCACTGCAGACTCGCTAAGATCGCTCAGGACTGGGCAAGAGAGAATTGCGAACTCTATTCCAATCCCGAGAACCTTTCGGTTACCGTTACTTGTGTAACAAACACAACAGGCATCCCTACATCAGACCTTATCAAGGCAATGGGCGAGAAGGGTTACCTCATGAGCAACGGTTACGGTCCTTTGAAGGACAAGACCTTCAGAATCGCACACATGGGTGATCTTACAGAAGAAGAACTTAAGACATACCTTAGTGACCTTAAGGCTACTATCGATGAGCTTAAGGCTAAAGCTTGATAATAAATACGCATTATAAATTACGGGGGAAACAGACAATGAAGATCCTTATCACAGAGAGCATCGCAGAAGAGAGCGTTCAGTACTTGAGAGACAGAGGCTACGAAGTAGAAGAGTACTTGGGCCATTCTCAGGAAGAGATCGAACAGTACATCAAGGGTTTTGATGCCATCATCGTAAGATCAGCAACAAAGATCAACGAGACGCTTTTGAATAACGCAGATTGCCTTAAGGCAGTAGGAAGAGCCGGAACAGGTATCGACAACATCGACGTTAAGGCTTGTACAGAGCACGGCGTTATCGCTCTTAACACACCTACGGCTAACAACATGGCAGCAGGCGAGCTCGCAGTAGGTCACGCATTCTCCATCTTCCGTAATCTCTGCGCTGCAAACGAAGGTGTTCACAACGGTGACTTCAGACGCGGCAACTGGGTAGGAATCGAGCTCGAGGGCAAGACAGCAGGTGTTATCGGTCTTGGCCGTATCGGATCCATCGTATCCAGAAAGCTCAAGGGCGTAGGCATGAACGTAGTTGCATATGATCCTTATGTACCACAGGAGAAGTTTGATAAGCTCGGAGTTACAAGATGCAAGACTCTTGATGAGCTCCTTCCCATCTGCGACCTCATCACACTTCATACACCTAAGACAAAGGAAACATACGGAATCCTTTCCAAGGAGCAACTCTATAAGTGCAAGAGAGGCGTCAGGATCGTTAACGCTGCAAGAGGCGGCCTCGTAAACGAGCAGGATCTTGCTGATGCACTGGCTGAAGGTCAGGTAGCTGCAGCAGCCATCGACGTTTTCGATAAGGAGCCTTCTTACAACAAGGCACCCGGCGAGCAGGAGTACGATAACGTTCTTCTCCACGCTCCCCACTGCTACATTACACCTCACCTCGGCGCTTCCACAGTTGAAGCTACAGCTAAGGTAGGTCAGGGAATCGTTGAGCTCATCGACGGCGCTCTGAAGGGCGAACTCGTTGCAGCTATCAATATGCCCCAGTTCTCCGGCAGCATCGAAGACATCAAGCCTTACTGCTCACTCGCTGAGAAGATCGGCCGTATGTATTTCCAGGCTGAAGCTACACCTATCACAAAGGTTGAAGTCAGATACAGAGGCGAACTTGCTGAGAGCTCCGGCACAGGCATCATCACACTCTCCCTCATGATGGGTCTTTTGAAGGGTATGGGCAACGATCACGTATCTTACGTTAACGCTCAGGAGTGTATGGCTGAGACAGGCATCGAAGTCGTTGAGACAAAGACAGAGTCCATCCAGAAGTACAATAACCTCATTAACGTTAAGTTCGTTACGGAAGACGGCAGAGAGCTTAAGATCAACGGTACGGTATTCGGACCTGACACAGAGGTTATCGTTTCCTTCTTTGGTTACGAGATGAACTGCCCTCTTTCTGATACGGTTCTCGCTCTCAAGAACAACGATGTTCCGGGCGTAATCGGAAGGATCGCAACAGTTCTCGGAAACCACAACATCAACATCGCTTCCATGCATTGGGGAAGAAAGAACCAGGATGGTTCTGATAACCCGCATGCACAGGCATTCGTTGCCATCGACCAGCCTGTATCCAAGGAGATTATTGACGAGCTTTCAAAGGCTGAGGGCGTACTCAAAGTATCGCTCCTGGAGCTCGGCGAATAAAGAAGAAATAAGATAAAAAAGATTCAGACCGCAGAGGTTTTGCCCCGTGAAGTACCACTATTCAAAAAAAGAAGGTTGGTTGGGTAATCCCTGCGGTCTTGTTTATTTCAAGAACAGATATCACTTGCTCTTTCAGGTAAATCCTGAGAGCCCTAGATATGGTCGGATGCATTGGGGACATGCCATATCGGATGATCTTATCTCATGGGAAGAATGTCCGGTTGCTTTGAGTCCCGATGAGGAATTGAGCTGTAATTCCGGTTCGGCTGTCGTTCATGACGGAAAGATATGGCTGTTCTACACGTCCCTGTCTTTTGATTATACGGAGACTGTTTGCGCCGCTTATTCCGAGGACGGCATGAGCTTTACCAGATGTTCTCAAAACCCGGTGGCCGTAATGCCTGCCGGCGGAACAAAATTCAGGGATCCGTTTGTCATGAGATACGGGAAAGGTTTCCTGATGCTTACAGGGGCATGCGTTGAAGGTGTTGCGAAGGTCCTGAGGTTTGAGTCTGACGATCTTATCAACTGGAGATACAAAGGCGAGTTTTTATCCGACAGCCGTTTCGGAAGTGTAATTGAAGCTCCGCAGCTCATTGAAGCAGACGGCAGGTGGGTGTTTATAATCCAGAGTGAAAAACATCTTCCGACAAAGGTGCTCTTTGCAACGGGGGATCTTAACGGTGACGGATTTGTTTTCGATGATGAGAAAGATCCCTTCAAACCCGTGGAGATAGGAAACGATCTGCTCAATCCCGTAACCTTTACGGACAGGGAAGGCGCTGCCGTACTGATGGCTTGGATGTTCTCGACGAAGATGAACTCGTCAGCGGTAAGCATTCCGAGAGAGATCACCGTAAACCGTAATGGCGGAATATGCATGATCCCTTATGGCGAACTGAGGAACAGGACTGTCAGGGAAAGCAGTTTTGTGAGCTTCGGTGCCGGAAGACTCAGAGTGCATTTCGAGGGAAGGACGCTGTTTGACAAAGCTTACAGGGAATGTCCGGAAATAAACGTAATAGAGGATGTCGGAACCGTGGAAGTCTTCCTTGACGGAGGACGGGAGACGGTGTCCGTTTTTGTCTGCTGATATGACCAGGATACTTGCAAAGGGAAAAGGATATCAGATCCTTTATAAAGAGAGAGGGGAGGACAGCGAGAAGATCGCACCTGCCGGATTGTCGGTGCTCTCAAGACTTGATGTTCCGGTCCCCGGTATCATCGCGGCAGCGGATTCGGGTAAAAGGATCAGGATCCTTAATAAGCGTTACTACCTTGTCTGCCAGGGCAGATTCGAAGAAGAAGAGGGAGTGATGGAAGACCTTCTTTTCCATGATTCGAGGAGCAACAGGACTTTTCCCGTAAAGAGGATGAGAAAGGGTGTTAAGGAAGCCCGGCTGACCTACAGGATACTTGCATACAATGAAGAGAAAGATCTGTCCTACGCTTCTGTTGTTCTCGATACCGGACGGACGCATCAGATAAGGACGCAGTTCGCCTCAAGAAAGCATCCGCTGGCCGGGGACGGAAAATACGGGAGCAGGATAAAGTGCCCCGTGGCTTTAGTCATGGCTGAACTGACATACGATGAGGGTGAAGGAACAGAGCCCGTCACGGTAACCGCCGATCCCCTGGAGGAACTCCCCGAAGTCTGATCAATACGTGGCAGCGGGATTTACCTTGAAGACCGTAAGGTCATCGTACTGGTATACTATCTCTCCGAGCTGATAGAACATGTAAGAATTGTCGTAACCGTATTTGAAACGCTCAATTCCGCCCATTACGATATACTCGATATGATATTTGTCGATTATTCCCTGTATCTCGGATTCGTTTCCGCTCAGGTAGAGGACATCGATATCATTGTGTCTCGGCGAGATATAGATCTTCCATACGTCCTTATCAGGATCTGATACGAGGGTGTCAGTCTCCTTATCAACAATGCCGTGGAATCTCCAGAGCCACTCGTGAGTCTGCCAGCCGAATACGGTGGGAAGACCTGTATAAGCGGATACGATGCAGCTGTCGGTGTAGCTGTCACCGTATGCTTCGCAGATGACGGGACTGCCTTCTACGGATGTGTTAAACCAGTTTATGCATTCCGTATACGGAGTAAGGTTGCCGGGGTTTCTCTCGCTTACGAGACTGCTCGTATAATTGCTGAGATATGCGGTGCCGTCTATGGTCTTGTAGTTCTCGCGCTTTAACTCGCCCGAACGCTGCTTCAGTGAAGCCATTGTGTAGTGTGCGGGAACGAGCATCATTACCGCAAACAGGATGGCGAATGTGAAGAACGCCATGGAATATCTGCCCTTTTTAGTCACATACCAAAGCAGTCTTACGACTGAGTAGACCATTGTTGTGGACAGGATTATGAATGCGGCGAAAGCGAACTTGAACATGGTGTTCGACCTCAGATAACCGCCGGTGTAGATGTCTCTTACATAGAAGATCTCGGGAGCTGCAAGGAGCATCAGGCCTACGATCGTCATTCCGCATACAAAGACATCGATCAGGTTGCGCTGACCGAAGAATTTCTGTACGGGATTCGTGAATGAATACTCGGAGCCGATGATCTCGGCTTCGCCGTTGTTCGACTTGTTCTTTGCTTTAGCGGACTTTGTCTGTGACGTATATCTGTAATTCTTTGTCAAAGCCACGACGGCAACGAAAAAGACGCTTATGATAACGTGGGTTCCGTACAGTATGAAGAGCTGATACAGGGAAGAGCGATTCTTAACTTTACCGAGCGTGTTGGATATCATGTCGAAATTGATGTTGAACGGAAGCGCAGTAAGCGTGGCGACCGTGAACAGGAAGCTCATCTGGCATGAAGTCCTAGGAAGTGCCGACGGACCTGTAACACAGAAAAGGAAAGAAGCGATCAGGAGCACGAGCTCGAGTGCGAAGAGCACGGGTGGATTGCTGCCTTCTGAGAGGTAAATAAGGAGTATGCCTCCGACATTTGCCGCAAAGATAATTGCACCCAAAGGTGTAGCGAACTTCGGTGATCTTATCGTGTTCGCAACGAAGAAACCCATTGAACAGAATATGAAATATATAAGGAAATCCCAGTAGTTCGTCATCTGGGCGCAGCCGAGAAGAACGGCGCAGAGGATGAGGTGCGGAGTAAGCGTGGACTTCATCTCTGTGAAGAGCCGCCCGTTTGAAGTGTTGAGGTTGTCGATGGAATGAACGGTTGCTATATCTTCGGCTGAAGGAAGCGTTACTGCGCTTAGCATAGAAAGGATGACCGCCGATATGAGCAGTACGATCATCATTGAAATGACGTGAGCGTGAAGGTCACCGACGAGATAAGAATAAAACGGGAATTCCTCTATCGTAAAATCTCCGCCGTTGGTCGTAACCTCCGGATTCCAGCCGATGTATCTCGTGCTGTCGGGATAGAAGAACGAATCCGTCCTTCCTACGTTAATGCCGAGGCTGCTGAAGAATTCCAAAAGCCCGTTGCCGATGCTCTTTTCGTCATAGTAGAAGGAATGTGAATTGCCCCAGAGTGAGACCGCGCAACCCGTGAGGAGTCCGGCTACATATTTCACGATCTTGTTTTCCATGAATCCTTTTTTGGAAGCCGCTTCGATGAGATATTTTCCGATCGAGAAACTCATGCCGAAAGGAATCGCGGTGGCAGAGCACATCGAGAGCGTATAGCCTGTTCCGGAGGGAATGCCTGTTGCTTTAATGACAACAGCCCAGATGTACTGACCGAAATAATAGTAGTTGATATTCTTGCCTGACAGCCACATATCGCTTGCAGGGAGCTTGTCGTTCCTCAGCATCGACATTATGAAGCCGTAATCCATGAATTTTTCCTGGCCGTTGATGTCAGGGAGAAATCCCTTGAAGAAGCACATAAGGAAGAAGATGACCAGAAATGCAGTCTCTTCTATAACTACGGCTTCAACGAAGCCTTTGCTGTCGAGCTTCTTTATGAGAGCCTGTCTAAGTGATTTCGGCAAATAACAGCAGGCGGCAACGATTGCTGCAGATATTATGATGCAGACGACGTTTATCCTGAAGAGCTTGAGATGCGTCATCGTCCATAAGATAAGACATGTAAAGATAAGCCCCATCGGCTGGGATAAGAAGAAACCGCCGGATGAGAAATTCTCCCAGAGTTTTGCGGCAAGAGGCAGTGTGACGACTCCCATGAGGAGAAGGAATACCGCCCACCATATGCATATGGACGTGTCGCTGCTTCCCATTGTTGACATACCGAGCACGGAAGCGACCGCGAAAGGTATCAGCAACAGGAAGAAACGGTATGGGGAAGACGCAAAGTCGGTTGCATTGTTTTGGCTCATGACAGAACTCCTTCGATAGAACTGGGATTCTTGACCGGACTGTCCTGTATTGTAAGTTCTGTGACCGGTGCGGGATTTGAAGTTCTCGTGATCATTTCCTCATATGACCTGATTATCTCGGAACTGATCTTACCCGCAAGTCCGACGACGGAATCCATGTGATTCTCGGGAGTATCCTTCGTCGCGTATTTGGTGAGACCGGTCGAGCATACATAAAGGTTCTCGCATGGATTTGTGAGGTCTATCTCAGGATACTGCAAAGTCAGGGCATATCTGGTCTTGGTCAGACGCCATGACTTTACGTCGGATTTACGCAAAGAAGGATATAGCTTGCGCAGCCCTGCGAAATATTTGAGCATTATCTCCGCATCCGAGCTGATCCAGAGAGGATCGGTTATGGAACAGGAACCTACGAGATATACGACCGCACCGCCGTAACCGCGCTCTCCGAAAGCGCTGGAGTGGTTGATTATGGAACGGAACGGAAGTCCGTAGTCTTTTGCGGGAACCTGATAGAACATCTGGGAAATCTCGTGCTTCATTACCATCATCGCAGTGATCTTGGCACTGTAGGTAACGTTCATGAGGATATCCCTGTCATCCATCGCGATGGGAAGACCGTGGCTTACGTTGACAAAAGTTCTGCAGGAACCTGTGAAGATGACATAAGCGCTGTCTATGACCATACGAGTGGAGTTGGAAAGGATGCAGCTCGTGCGGTACATACCGCTTCCGAGCCTTGCTATCTCAGCTACAGTGGTCGAAAAATAGATCTTTCCGCCGTGATCGGTTATCGCCTGCATAAGGCTTGATACGAGACACGCAAAGCCGCCGTTATAGTATCCGACCTTACGGTGGGATGCTTTTCCGGACCATGCCGAATCGTACCACATGATCTTATCGTCAACACCCATTTCCTTTGAAAGCGCAAGAAGTGACTTGTCGCTCTTTCTCAGGTGGTGGGGGAGGAGTTCCAGATACTCTCTGCCGATCCTCGTGTAAGCCAGAAGACCGCCGGGTGATGCCAGCTCTTCGACGACCGTTACGCTAAAACCGGCTTTTGCCAGCTTCATGCCGCAAGTAAGACCCGATAATCCGGATCCTATAATGCATACGGTTTTGCTTTCATTAATATTCTCGTTATCATGATTTATCATTCGATGATCTTAGCCTCAAGATAAAATCTCTTCTCAAAAGCTTCGCCCATGGAGAAAGTCTTGCGCGGGAAGACACCTTCTTTTTCGACTGTGCCGAAGAACGTGCTCTTGCTTATGGCAGGAACGAGGATGCCGGTGTTGCCCGAAGAGGCAAGCTTTCTTACGGAATCTTCGCCGTGAATGTAATCGCATTCGAGTCCCAAGCTGTCTATCATCATCTGGACAGAGCCGATGGCGAGCGAATGCGGAGGGTTTTCTAGTGAGATGACGACATCTTCAGCGCCTTCCGTGACTACGGTAAAGCTCTGTCTGTCATCCGATACGGGACCGAAGCTTATGCCGCAGTCCTTGAAGTATTCCTTTGCCTTGCTGATGAACTCGTCTGCGGGAGTGTTGAATACGACTCTGTGGATAGGCTCGAAATCAAGTCCTTTGTCATGGATGTTTACTATCTCGGCAAGCGCAAATCTTGCGGGATGGTTCAGTTTCTCTTCTTCGGAAAGACCCTGTCTTACGTTTTCCCAGTGAGCCTTCGCGGAAGCGAGGGAGTGGTTGCCGTCGCCGACCAGGAACAAGAGTCCGTCACTGTTGTCTGCCTTGAGTTTTGCAAGGCCGTTTATTATCGACTCCGCAACGGGGGAACCGTCAGGGATGAATGTTCCGGTGATGTGTCCCGACTCGAGCATGAGATCGGTGTCATACAAAGGCTTGATGCCTTCTTTTTCTGCCATCTCAAATGCCTTTTCGATGGTGACGCCTTCCGGATCGTCGATGAGTACCATAATGTGGGGAAGCTCAACGGGAGAGTTAGCCCTGATCCTGATCCTCGGAGGGATCCTGGAAAGAACCGTTCCTTCGGTAGCTCTGCATATGTTCTTGTTGCCTGGTTCGAAGCTGTAACCCTCAAGATCTATGGCAGCCATGAGGCCTCTTCTTGAAGGGTGGAGCGAAGTTGATCTGTCAGTAAGGATGAAGCCTGTGCCGAGACTGGTCAAAACTCCGTCGTTTAAATATCTGCGGGCAGTCTGCGCTATGGAAGCGAGCTTTTCCGTCTCGACTTCAGTGCCGAGGTATACCTCGGGAAGAACGAGATTCAAAGCCGAAGGAGCATCTCCTGCTTCCTTTGAACATTTTTCCCAATATTCAGGCTCTGATGTATACTGGTCACAGGCGATTACTGCCCATTTTTCAAGATCTGTACCCTGCTGCGGAATAAGTATGTCCGGCACCGCAAAACCGAGACCGCTGATGACTCTCAATTCTCATTACCCCTCTGTCTGACGATTAAAGTGCCTATCATTCTATCACGGTCGGACAGCGTTTTGGGAGTAAATATGTGTTTTTTAATATTTCAGAGCCTCTTGAAAATATGTTCATGAGCGCATTCCCGACAACACACGGTATTGCCTGCCGCAGGCCTTTTCATGCTTAACTTAAAGTACGGTTAATGGTACTATTATCACATCAAAAAAACGGAGGCGGCTTATGTCAAACATAGATCTGTCAAAAATCAAGATTTTGCTTCTTTACGATTATTTCAAGAACCAGATGAATGCTTTTGACCAGAACGGAACGGTATCGATAAGTGAGTTGATAACTTATCTGAAAGAAAAGACCGGTTATGAGTTCGAAAGAAAATCCATATATTCCGACATCAACAAGATAAATGATTTCATAAATAAGACCGGCAGGGTCGTGGGAGGCGACAGCTGGATCGTATCGGAAGGAAAGAAATACAGAAGAAACCAGCTGGCAGACGAGATATCGCTGGATGAGGCAAGGCTCATAGTCGATGCCATCAGCACAACGTATTTTGTTGATACCGTTCTCTGTGACAAGATAATAAAGATGTTCCCGACATATTTTGATGCCGACTATAAGAGAAGGGCACTTGTCTCCCACTATGAGAAGATCGACAGGAAGAAGCTTTCCTGGCTCAACAACATAAGGAGCGGTATAGACAGCAGGAGCGCGCTGAAGATAATCTACGGCTACAAACTCGGAAATGAACTTACCGAAAAGACAGAAAAGATCGTATCTCCCATGGCGCTGGACTGGGAAAACAACTGTTATTATCTGATCGCAGTCGACAACTCTGATGCGGCGGATCTTGAAAGGGACAGGTCCCTTTCAAAGGCGCTCAGGCGCTACAGGGTGGACAGGATGGCGCAGGTCCAATATGCCCAAAAAGGGAAATATATTGACTATAAGAGCGAAAAGATAAGAGAACAGGAACTGAAGAAATTTATAGACAATTCTCTCTCAGCTTTTTCGAGCGATGAAGCAATAGTTGTCAGACTTACAATAACCGGCAGAACTCGTAAGGATGCGCTCAAAGCTTATGGCGCATTTGCTTCGAGGATCCGCAACGAGATCCGCATCGATGACGATACAAAACTCGACAGCGGGATTCTCAAGATCAGCGTTGAGACCGGAAAGGCGCCAACCCTTTATACCGATCTGTTCGAACTCTCGACATTTGAAGGCGTCAGCATAAAGATAGATAACGATGAAGTGTGCCGTGAATATGCCGAATACATAAAGAAGGCAGCCATGGCCGCAAAACTTGAAAGCCTCTGATTGCAAAGAGATATTAAACGATTTATAATTCTTAAGTTTTATTATTATTTAGGAGTATCACCGAATGAGACAATTTACTTCAAAAGAACTTAGAAAGACCTGGAAGGAATTTTACATTGAGAGAGGTCATGTTGATGTAGGTGCCGTATCTCTGGTATCTGACGGTTCGACCGGAGTATTATTCAACGTAGCGGGAATGCAGCCTCTGATGCCTTATCTTCTCGGAGAAAAGCATCCTCTGGGCACAAGGCTCTGCAATGTTCAGGGATGTGTACGTACAAACGATATAGATTCAGTAGGAGACAGGAGCCACGTCACATTTTTCGAGATGATGGGAAGCTGGAGCCTTGGTGACTACTTCAAGGAAGAAAGATGCAAGTGGAGTTATGAACTCCTTACCGGTGTTTTCGGTTTCGATAAAGATCACCTGGCAGCTACTGTTTTCGCAGGCGATGAGAATGCTCCGAGAGACGAGGAAGGAGCACAGTTCAGGATCGCTTCCGGATTCAAGCCGGAGAATATCTATTATCTCGGCGCTGATGACAACTGGTGGGGTCTTGAATATGGTCCCTGCGGTCCGGACAGCGAGATGTTCTATATCGCTGACGTACCTGACTGCGGCCCTAACTGCGGTCCGGGATGCTCATGCGGCAAGTACACGGAGATCGGAAACGATGTCTTCATGCAGTATGAGAAGCATCAGGACGGTACTCTTTCACCATTGAAGCAGAAAAACGTTGATACAGGCTGGGGTCTTGAGAGAATCCTTGCATTCCTTAACGGAACAAAGGATGTTTATAAGACAGACCTCTTTACTGACGCTATCGCATTTATCGAGAAGTCTTCCGGCGTTAAGTATGACGCAGACGAGAAGCTTACAAGGTCCATGAGAGTCCTTGCAGACCATATCCGCACGAGCGTTATGCTGATAGGTGACGCTGCAAAGCTCGTTCCTTCCAATGCCGGCGCAGGCTATGTATTGAGACGTCTCATCAGACGTGCCGTAAGACACGCAAGAACTCTCGGTATGTCGACAGAGCAGATACTGGATCTTGCAAAGATCTATATCGACAGCGTTTACGATGACAGCTACCCGCTTCTTGCAAAGAACCGCGAGTTCATCCTTAACGAACTCGACAAGGAGATCGCAAGATTTGAGAGCACTCTTGAAAACGGCATCAAGGAATTCAAGAAGATCCTTGATGACAAGAAGGCGGCAGGATCTTCCGAGATCGACGGTGAGTCCGCATTCTATCTCTACGATACTTTCGGATTCCCCATAGAGCTCACAGTCGAGATGGCTTCCGAAGAAGGCCTTAAGGTCGATGAGGAAGGCTTCAAGG
>CAMVGO010000057.1 GCA_947167045.1 uncultured Clostridia bacterium | reverse complement strand
AGCTTTTCGTCCTGGAACTTGTTTTTGATGTTCTGTTTTACGATGTCCGGATTGGTACGTAAGAATTTGATGTCAAGCATAGTATCACCTCTTATATAAATAACTTTATTATTTTATGCTTAGAATCTTTCAGTTTCAATCAGTCTCTACTGACATATCGCCGTCGTAATTGCCTGAAGGATATTTGCAGGAAGGATCCCAGAGGATAAATTCCGTTATTCCGAGATCCTTTATTGCCTTGATCTGGGAATTGATCTCCCTGTAACCGTATTCTATGTAATTGCCCTTGCCGATATAAGAGGCCGTGAAAGCCTGAAGATAAGGCCTTACCGCCGTGAATCCCGGCTGCTTGTAAGTCGCCTGGCAGTCATGGAGAACGCTGTATACCATCAGATAGGGTTCCTTGTCGGGGTACTTAAACACATGTCCGCCGAGCATCGTGCCGAGAGCATAGTGTGAGGGGTAGACCATCGGACAGCATGAATCGATGCCCGTCATTCCCAGTGTGGCGAAATCCTGACCGATTATCTGCGCATCGCCCTCAGAAGTAAGTACGATGCCGAAAATATCGGCAGATACGGGAACGCCGTAGGTGTCCTGTATCCTGATCCTGGCTTCCTGAAGGAATCTGTTGACGGCTTCGGCTTTGGTTGGGTATTGTCCCTCTTCGCCGAAGTACGGTTTAACCTTGTTTTTTGTGGCTCCCGCAGGGAATCTTACATAGTCGAACTGTATCTCGTCGACGCCGTGCTCGGAAGCTTCAATGCCGATCTCGATGAGGTAATCCCAGTTGTCCTCGTTATAAGGGCTTAAGAACGGGTTGTTGCCTTCGTTGCTGAACCTGACCACATTGCCATCAGCGTCCTGAATTGCTCTTTCGGGAAAGTGCTTTGCGGCGATCTGGTCGTTAAAGGATACGATCCTTCCTATGACCCTGATGTTATTTTTGTGGCACTTTTCGATAATGGCATCGAGATCGTATGCATCCCAGACATATCCGATCTCCTTGGCCGTTTCGACATGCGACATATAGGGAAGACCGTATTCGTTCTTCAGATCGATAACGACTGCATTGAGCTCGCTGTTGTTGCAGAGCTCGACGGCTTTGTCGATCGCAGAGCATGAGCCGATGTAAAGGGCCTTTACTTCAACATGTTCGGGAACTTTAACATCCTCTTCGGGAAGTTCGGGCAGCGGACGCCAGTAACTATCTGCAAGGGGAGATGCTTCAAGCTGTTCCGTGTGATAGACGACAGGCTCGGTATAAGTGACGGTCGTGGATACGAGCGTTGCAAGGATGGGTGTGTAGCCGGATGCTTCCGATTCTTTCACGTAGCCGATGATCTTGGTTATGCCGAGTGTGACCAGCACGACTGCAAGAAGTGCGGATACCGAAAGGAGCACCGTTATTATCTGTCTGAGCTTGGCAAGTTCAGAGTTCCCGTTGCCGGGTTTATTATAATATTTATTATCTATATTATTTTCAGACATAGGACAATTATACAGACCTGCCCCCAAAAGGACAAATGAATATGTCAGACGAGCAAACAGCCTCATCTTTGTGATAGAATGCTGTTATAAATATTTGACTTATACGAGAGCAGGTTTTTATGATCGTTCGCAACTGTGCAGGCGGAATCGTTTTTTGCGGAGACAAGGTATTGCTTGTATGTAATGACAAGCAGGAGTGGGGGTTTCCCAAGGGGGCTGTCAAGACGAGCAGCGACCTGAGCCTGTCTGAATTTGCCAAAAACCGCGTCAGGGTGGAGACAAATGTCGATGCCAGGGTAATCGCACCCTGCGGCAAGACCAATTACGAATTCTACTCTATCTCCAGAAGAAAGCCGGTCCATAACAATATCTCATGGTTTGTAATGGAGACTAAAAGCGAAGCCTGTGAGGCTTTCCCGGATTCAGGAACTGTGGACTGCAAATTTGTCGGAGTCTCCGGCGCACTGGACGAGATCACATACAGCCAGGATAAATCTCTCCTGATGATGGCTTATCAGAAATACAGGGAGAGCATTAAGGATTGAGTTCTGTCATAACGCTGAGCAAAACAGGAGATTCAAAGGTCGAGGTAAAGAAGTCGGTCTTTATCGGCAAGAGCTTTCATATAGATTCACCTGAAGATGCCGCCGATCTTCTTGCTGCAGAACGAAAAAAATATCCCGATGCAAGACATCTTTGTTATGCCTGGGTTACCGGCGGGGAGACCGCCAGGCAGAAATCAAGTGATGACGGCGAACCTCAGGGCACGGCAGGCCAGCCTCTGCTCGAACTCCTTACTTCCAATGGTTTTACGGATACTCTGATCTGCGTAACCAGATATTTCGGAGGGACGCTTCTCGGCAAGGGAGGACTCAAGAGGGCATATACGGACAGCGGACGGCAGGCTCTTGCAGCCGGAGAACCGGTAATGCTGGTTCCCGCATTGAGCTGGCACGAGAACTGTTCCTATCCGTTTTTCGAAGCATTATCCCGAAAGGCCGGAGCCTCCGGGTGGGTTATCGAAAACATCGTATACGGTCAGGATGTTGCATTTGACATTATGGTCCCGGAAGATTCTGAAAACGAGTTTATGAGATTCTGTCTCGATCAGTCTGGCGGTGCAGTTGTTCCGGAGGAACCGGAGAAGATATTGATGTGCGGTGGGAAAGTAACATTATCCTGACTTGCGCTTTGGTGAAAAATCGCCCAAAATATGTAAACTGCAGGGGATAGAACGGCAGGAATCAGGTAAGAGGAAAATCTTCATGGAAAATGAAAACATAATAGAGAAAGAAAACGGGAACAATAACGATAACGAAAAAGGGTATGTGGAGAATGTAAACGTCACTTTCGCCAAGCCCAAAGAGAGCTACAGACGCACCATTATCATCTTATCGGTGCTGCTCCTGGCAAGCGTCATGTTCTCGGGTTTTCAGTCCTATTATATCTTCAGGCTCAATAACGGTCTCGAGGGCATTCTTTCATATACACGATCAGTGAAGAAAGAGCAGACGGCATCAGGAACAACTGATGAAACGGAAAACTCCGTTTCCGAAGATCTTCCGGAGCCGTGGTTCTCCATAGAAGATGCCGCATTGGTAGCTACTTCGGAGAAGACCAGGCTGTCCACCGTGGATATCTTTGATCTGGTAAGTCCCGCGACCATCCCGATCGGTGTTATCGGCACGGACAACGGCAAGGAGACAAAGCTCAGTTCAGGAACCGGATTCATAATCACGGAAGACGGATATATCGTTACGAACCGTCACGTGGTCGAACTCGCCGACGTTGCCGTCAGCACATATTATGTAACTGTGCTCCTGCCCGGAAATGATAATTATGTCAGAGCGGAGATAGTGGGAAGCGACGAACAGACGGATATCGCCGTCCTCAAAGTCGACACGGACAAGAAACTTCCGCGCGTCACTCTCGGTGATTCGGATAAGATCCGTTCCGGCGAACTTGCCGTGGCGATAGGAAATGCGATGGGTTCCCTTGATGACACCATAACAGTCGGAGTCATCTCGGCGCCTCACAGGGATATAGTGCGCAACGGCTATTATGTCGACATCATCCAGACGGATGCCGCGATCAATCCAGGAAACAGCGGCGGTCCTCTCATTAATTCTTACGGGGAAGTCATCGGCATAACAAATGCAAAGATCATCACTTCCACATCGGAGAATCTTGGATTCGCGATCCCGATCAATTCCGTCAGGAAGATCATAGAGAGCCTGATAAACTATGGCAAAGTAATAGACCGCCCGTATCTCGGTGTCTCTTTGAAATACGTTGCGGATGATTCCTATTACGGCGCACGCGGCGGCATATATGTTGCCGAGATCGTCAAGGACGGTCCTGCCGAGAAGGCGGGATTTGCGATCGGCGACAGGATCATATCAGTCGACGGTGTTGAAATAACGGATTCCGGTGATATTATTAAGGTGCGCGATTCGCATAAGGTAGGCGATACGATAGATTTCGTCATCGAAAGGGACGGAACAGAGATCACACTCCCGCTTACGATCGGCGACAGTGCTGACTTCGGATGATCACGCAAATATATTAAGGATGTAGTAATTATGAGCAGCGGAAACAGCAAGAAGATAGGAACAAAGATCCTGGCTTGGATATTGATCGGAGCTATGCTCCTTACCTTTGTTTTCGCGATCGTGGTAGTCCTGATACAGCAGATGAACGGTTGATGGCTCTTTTTTCTTACGGAACGTCCTTTATCTGACTTAATCCGTCTTCGTTGAATGACCAGGTGAATTCAGCCTGTTTTGCCGTGATGAACTGCTGATAGTTGTTCATCCTGAGGAAGCTGTTTACTCTGTCATACCATTCGGGATTAGGTGATTCGGAAATGAAGTAGATCACGTAGAATGTGCCGTTATCCTCGATGAGAGTCTTATCGCCGAGTTTCCTTTCAGCCGCGAATATCCATCCCGCAAGAGCTTCGGAATACTCTGCCTGGAATATCTGATCGTCGTGAACGACCGATAACTGTCCGGCCAGGATATAGTCGTTATAAAGGTTTTCTACCTCATTGCAGCTGTCCGCATCGTCGATATAGTCGAAGATCTCCTGCGAGAGAGCCTGTGTTCCGGCCATGTCGGGTGTCATCTCTTCGGTCATCTGGTTGTTGACTGTTACGATATAGCAATTGCGGAGCTTTTCAGCCATGCGGTCTCTGGAGACGAATACAAGGATTATCGGGAATCCGTCCTCGTCATGGAAGATCACTGCATCACCCACTGTCCTGGACTCATCAAAGAGCCATTCGCGGAATTCTGCGTGTGAGATATCCTCATAACGGCAGTCTGATACGAGCATGGAGTCGGGCTGTGCCAGTGTGTTGGCAGCAACTCCCGAGAAGTATTTGGCTGCACAGGATTCAAATTTTGAAGGATCCTTGCCCATGGCGTCAATGATCTGCTGGGCATGAAGATTTGCCGTGTCAATGAAAGCCTGTTCTCTCTGTTCATAGGTGAATCTGAAGAGCTTATAGCTTACGAGATCGTAAATGTTGCGTGACTGCCTGTAAGCGTTTTCGGCCTGCTCGTCGGTAGCCGAGAGCTGAATGAGCTTCTCGCCCTCTGCGTAGTCCTCCGTGAAGTACTTGCGCGCAAGGGTGTTTATGATGATCTGCTCATCGACCTGGCTTCCGAATACACCCTTGATGTATGTGTCGAGAGGGACGCCGAGTTCATCGGCCTTGCCCTTGAGCCAGTTGATATACGCGTTGGCTCGGTCGTAATGAGCCTTTTCGATCTCGTAACCCTGGGAAGTAGCATCGACATAGAGAATCTCCGTCTTCTGAAGGTCCTGGGCGGTAACGAACCTGAAATAGTCTCTGTAGGTGGCGAAATTATCGTCATCGAGATAGGGTGACAGTAGCATCTTGTCCGTGTCGGCGGCGAAAAGGTCGACACCTTCGCTCAGAAGTTCATAGTGATACATGAAACTGAATTCGCCGCTGGATACATCTCTGCCGTTAATATTGAGCGGGCTGATAAATGACTCGTCCATTCCGGTGTCCAATGCGAAAGACACAGCCGCGATAACAAAGACCAGTATGATCCCGAATACAACGAAGAAGATGCCGGCATTGCGTCTTTTTTTGCCGGTGTCCAAAGCTTCCTCGTTCTTGTCGAGATTAAGTTCGGTCGGTATATCATGAGCTTTAACGGCGGGTTCTTCTGCTTTGCCGTCCTTGCCGTCGGGAAGCGGCGGGAGGTCCGGGATCACGCTGCTCTCTACGGTTTTTCCCGTAAGGAGTTCAGGATCTATGTCAGCCAGGTCGCTTAAAGTGACGCCCTTTTTCGGCTCTTCGACCGGTGTTTCCATGAAATCATCAGTCGGCTGTCCTTCCGGCGATGCCGTAACTTCTGTATTTGTAAACTCACCGCTCACCACGGGTGTGCGGGCCTGTTTATTATCGTCTTTATTTTTGTTGTTTTTACCCTTCATCAATTTTCCCCTTTAAATCTGGATACAGGTTAAAGACACTTTACCATAAAAGAAGAAACAACACGGTCAAAGTATGCTATTATTAACACGTTTGTAATCTGATAAAAATATTAGAGGATATATGAGGGCGAAAGATAGACCGATACTGGGAGAAAAGAGTGGCACTTTAGGCGCAATCCTGAGAGAATTCTGGCCACAGTTCCTTTTGGCTTTTCTGTTCCCGACACTTACCGTGCTTGCGGCTTTTGCAGTCACCGGATGCTATCCTTTCGGTGAGAGGACGATCCTCACGGTTGACCTCTATCATCAGTACTGTCCCTTTCTGGTAGCTTTCAGAGACAAGGTCCTTTCGGGTGAATCGCTGTTCTACAGCTGGAACGACGGCCTGGGACAGGAATACTATGCGGCTTATGCCAACTATGTGGCAAGCCCGCTTAATATCTTTGCACTCTTCTTCACGGCAAAGACGATGCCGGTATTCATCGGATTCATCACATGCATACGTGCGGGACTGTCCTCTGTCTTTATGCTTTTGTTCCTTTCTGCCAACGACAACAGAAGGATGGATAACATAACCGTGGTATTTAGCGCCTCCTATGCTCTCTGCGGATGGTTCATTTCCTTCTTCTGGAACATCATGTGGTGCGATGCCGTTGTATTGCTTCCTCTGATAATGCTCGGCCTGAAAAGGCTCCTGGCAGAACGCAAATGCGGCATGTTTGCCGTGATACTTGCCGTTGCCATCTTAAGCAACTACTATGCCGGCTACTTCATCTGCCTGTTCCTGGTGCTCTTTGCGCCTGCATATTACGTATGTCTTTTCTCAGCAGCCAGACCGAAGGGCGATCCGATGCGCATGTGCTTCAAGACATTCGTCGGAGCCGCACTCCGCTTTGCCGTGTCGAGCCTTTTAGCTGCCGGAACGTCTGCGGTAATAACGGTTCCGACATATCTCATACTCAAGAACTGCTCTGCGACCGGGGATAAACTGAAGCCGGATTATTCCCTGCAGACCAATCTTTTCGATTTCTTCGGAAGACTCATGGTGGCGGCGAACCCGAATATCAGGGACGGAATGGCGAATGTCTACAGCGGTCTCGTCATCGTTCTGCTCCTTCCGCTGTTCTTCCTGCTTCCTTCAAGGACAGGCATCAAATTAAAGCATAAGATAGTTTTCGGCGTCCTCTTGGGAATAATGTATCTGAGTTTTACCAACCGTACGCTCAACTTCGTCTGGCACGGAATGCACTTCCCGAACCAGATCCCTTACAGGGAATCGTTCCTCATGAGCTTCCTGCTCGTTTTCGTAGGATTCCTTACCATAAGGCGCATCAGGAGCCTCGGCTCGAAATATGTGACCGGAGCAGTCCTTTGCTCGGCCGCATTCCTTATCCTCTATGAGAAATTCGGCACGGGCAACGAAGGATATATACAGATAGGGGAGACGCTGCTCTTCCTCATTATCCAGGGTGCGGCGCTTCACACGGTAAGCAATATCAATTCCAGAAAGAGCGAGTTCTTCTGCGAGACGCTTCTCACGGTTACCATGATGGTCGAGATCTTCTCGGCATCTCTTACTTCCATCGGACTTGTCTGCTACCATGAGGGCTTTACGAGTTATGCACCGTACGGCAGGCACAGGGATGAAGTCGAGTCCTATGCCGCAGAGGTGGAAGGAACGGAAGGACACATGAACTTCGAGAGAAGCGAACTCTTCCCGAACAATGTCTGTGACCTGCAGTCGCTTTATAACGTCAAGGGTCTGTCCATCTTCTCATCGACGGCAAGAGAAAGCTTTGTCAAATATATGAGAAACTACGGTTTCCATAACAACAACATAAACGGACTCCGCAATGCCGGACTTACAAGGGTTACTGCGACGCTCCTCGGCGTAAGGAACCTTATCGAGATAGACAGCACACAGGCTGTCCCTGCGCTGTTCGAGCAGGAATATAAGGACGGGACCATCACTTCGTGGGGGAACCCTGATGCTTTGAGCGTCGGCTATATGACGGAGCCGAGCGTAATCGTTTATGCGCCTGATTACAATAACAATCTCGATGTTTTCGACAAGACCAACAGGCTTGTAAAGAGCATGGGCGGCGAAGATGTATATAAGCCGCTGATGCTTACACCCGAAAGCTCCAGTCTTCTCAATACTACGGACGAAAAAGCAAGAGTCATCGTATACAATTCGGGAAGCAGTGCCGATAAAGGTGACTTTTCTTTCACTCTTTCAGTCAGTGAAGCGGATATCGGTTCTGATGTCTACGTCTACGCAAACGCGAAGAAGGGTGCAAACGTTACGGTTACTGTCGGTGACAAGGTAAGAAAATTCGAGATAAGGAGTTATCAGATAATTACTCTGGGTGTATTTGACGGCACTCCGATGGAACTGACCGTGAAATATCATGAGAATCCCGGACAGGCGCTTATGGTATACGGATATCAGCTCGACAGGGCCGGGTATGACCATACACTCGACATCCTGTCCGATGAGCAGCTCATGGTAACTGATTATGATACGACCTCGCTGAACGGACATATCGAAGTTTTGGATGACGGATTCCTTTTCCTTACGATCCCTTATTCGGAGGGCTGGTCTGCTGAAGTTGACGGTGAGGCTGCCGAGATTATTCCGGTCCAGGACGCGCTCATGGGTATAAAACTCAAAAAGGGAAGCCACGACATATCCCTTAAGTACACACCTGCAGGCTTTGATATCGGTCTTGCGGCAACTGCGGTATCCGTGGTATGCATCGCCCTCATAACGTTTATTCCGATGATGGTCAGGAAACACAGAAAGAATAAGGCCGCTGCGGCTGTTCCCGCAGAAACGGTCACAGAGACCGTTCCGGAGTCTGTCATTGAAGAAGTCCCCGTCGGTGATGTGCTAGGAATGAATGAGGAAGCCGGCATCCCGGATGAAGATACAACGGTATCGGAAGAAGCGGAAAAACCTGAAAAAACTGAAGTTTCTGAAGAAACTGATAATACTGAAGAAAGACCCGATGAGCCGGAGACCGGTGCGGGTCCGGAGGCGGATGATGAATAGGGCAAAAGTAACCCTGCGCAACATTGAAGGGGTTGTCTTTTGTTTTCTGGCTGCTGTAGCGATCGCTGCGGCAGCTCTGAATATCGGACTTAATACCGAGCCGGGCAAGATACTTCCGGATGCGCTATCCATGCGCACGAACGCTATGGGAGAGAACCTGATACGCGGTATCGATATCGCACTGGAGGATCTTGAACTCATACGTTCGGGAAGTGCGGGGAATGACCTCTGGAGGCTTCTGACCTTCGTTCATTTGGATCCGTTTTTCTATCTGGCCCTTATCCTGCCGCAGACAGCTGCAAAGTCCGTGCTCATGGCGGGGTATTACATAAGGTTCGGTTTTTGCTGTTCCTGCATGTATCACTTTATGTCCGGGCATCTTAAGCTCAGAAGGATGTTTTCGGCAATGCTCGCAGTGATGTATACGTTCTCCACGCAGATAATATTCACGGCACAGTTTGCTTCTGTAATGAATATGGCTGTAATGTTTCCTGTGGTATTGTCCGCATTCGACTCCTATCTGCAGAAACGCACCTGGAGAGCTTTTTCCGGCGTGTGTTTCTCGGCGCTTGCATTGAGCGCCACCGGTGGATTCGGAATAATGACCGGTATCCCTGCAGTTATCTTTACAGGCCTTCTCATGTGTATCAGTCTCTACTCGACATTTAAGATGGCTTTTACATCCTGGCTCAAGCTTTTGGGCGGGATCTTCGCCGGCTTTGCGGCATCAATGGCCTTTGCCATACCGGGATTTGCCGCTATGAACATAGATCTGAAGATCTCAGAGAGTTTCGAGAATGCCAAGGTAAACTATACCGTGTTCGATATTCTCAGAGGCACGTTCGCGCTGCGCTCGGGGAGCATTTACTCGAACGGCATCCCTCTGTTCTATATCGGAATACTGACGCTTGTAGCCGTAATTGCATTTGCGCTCAATGAGAGGATCCCCGTAAGGATGAAGGTCGCGACCGCTGTCCTGACCGCAGTGATACATATTTTATGCAGTTCTTCATTTATAAATGAGACGGTCAGTATTTTCGGAACCGCGCCTGTCCTTAATTCTTCGAGATTGATATGGCTTGAGGTCATTCTGTTCTTTGCGGCCGCCATCGGTCTTAAGAATATACGGAGCCTGAGCCGCGGCGATCTTCTGGCGGCCGGCCTGATACCGCTCTTTTTCATGATAATAGCCAATAATTCCTCCAACAGCACTTCTCTGGCAAGCCCGATCGTGATATCAACATTCCTTGCGGTCATATTTGAAGCGATCCTGGTTTATGCATCCTCTGAAGACAAGATCGGCGGAAAGGCAAGATATGTGATACTTTCAGCTGTTTTTGTGCTCGTAGGCGTAAATACGGCTTTTATAATGTTTAACAATACCATCCAGAGTGCGGCTGCATATGAGTATTTCCGCGGGGATAATGACCTTAAAGCATCTGACAGGCTGATCCTGGACAATGAACTGGACATTCCCGCGATCAACGGCAATGACACATATCTGCTCATTCCGGCGGATCTGAGCATGCGCGAAACGTCTGACTCGTTCATAAACGTTATCAATCATCTCTCGTGGATACTGTCAGATGAGGATCTTTTCGAACAGGTATTCATCGAACCTGCCGACAAGGGAAACTTTGAACTGGTCGGTGCAGATTCGTTCAGACTTGAAGAGGGTCACAACAGAGTTGAATTTGAGCCCTTCACGGTCGGTCAGGACGAGAGGGTATTCGCATACTGTAATTCGGAGAGCGGAGCTTCGATGGAAGCCATAGCCTCAGGCGGAGATTATGAACGTTTTTTTACAGGTCCTTTCCTTACGGAGATCTCACCCGATCCCGGGGAGATAACCCTGAAGTTTGACATTGAATCACGCGGTTCGCAGAAGTGCCGTATTGCTCTTTATAAGATGAACAGCCGTGCATATGACATGTTAAAGGCAGCAGCAGGCAATATAAACGGTTCAAGATTCCTGGTGGACATCAAGGATATAAACGGCGTATGTACCGTAGTCCTGCCATATGCTTATGACTGTTCGACGAGGATCAGGATCGACGGAAAAGATTCAGGTTCCTTCAGTTATTGCGGTAAAACGGCCATAACTTATAACGCCGACAAGAGTGATGTCATGGAGATATCCGTAGAGCAGAGGTCCACCGGACTTGTGCCGGGTATGCTCATAAGCGTGTTTGCCGTTGCCTGCCTTATCGTAATTCCGGTTTTCCAAATGTATAATGAAAAGAAGAAAGTAACGGGCGAAGGGACAATACCAAATGCTTAGCAGGAAGATTACAGACGGCACGGAGTTTGTCGTGTTCGACATGGAGTGGAATCAGCCGATGCCGGGGAAGGAATATCCTTTTGAAGTCAGCAGGCTTACGGGCGAGATAATAGAGATAGGCGCTCTGAAGTATGTTTATGACAATGGTGAGCTGATCTACAAGGATGCTTTTTCGACTGACATCGTTCCGGTCAAATATACAAAGCTTCATTATCATGTTAAGAAAGTCACGCATAAGAAGAATGCCGATCTGAAGAACGGAATTCCGTTCAGGGATGCTTATTCGCTCTTCAGGGAGTTTTGCGGTGATGCCATCCTGGTCGGGTGGGGGAGTTCAGATCCATCAATGCTGAAGATGAACCTGGAATTCTTCGGACTGGATTCCAAACTCGGGATGTTCTTCCTGGATCTTCAGCCGATCTTCTCGCTCTTCGCAGGTCTTCAGGGCTCCCAGAGAAGCGTCGAGGCGGCAGTTGATTTTTATAATATAGATAAGAAAGAGATCTTCCACAGCGCGACGGCCGATGCCCATTACACCGGTGCAGTATTTGAAGAGATCTTCAAGCATAACAAGCCTTCAGAGGTAATATCCGCAATCTCGAGCTCTTCGATCGATCCGGACGTCCCGTCCGATTTCAGTTTCGTAGGCCCGGAGAGCCTGGATAGCCAGAGTGCGTTTGCGACATCTAAGAACTTTATGACAAACTGTCCGCTCTGCGGCAGCAGGCTGAATGTTAAGATCCCGTTCTTCAGGATCCGAAAATCACAGTACGCGCTTCTTGAGTGCAGGGAGCACGGTGAACTGTTCTCCAGGACCAGAGTAAAGAAAAACAAGGCGGGAAATTATTACGCAGCTTCTGTCATGAGATTTGCCACACAAAACGATTACTGGCTCGTAGCTTCCAAAAAAGAGGAGTTTGACAAGTACGGAGAAAAGGGTAAACCCGTCGAAAAGACTGAGGATGAGGAAAAAGAAACATAGTTTATGAACAAAATGTTAACAAACTATGTAAAAAAAGTTAGCAAACTTCGAATTTTCTGTTGAAATTT
>CAMVGO010000056.1 GCA_947167045.1 uncultured Clostridia bacterium | reverse complement strand
TGCATAAATATTCATAAATCGGAGGTGCCTTATGGCAAAAGAAAAATTCTTACTGGCTTATTCAGGCGGACTTGATACTTCTATCATCATCCCGTGGCTTCTCGAGCACTACGACTGCGAAGTAGTTGCTTACTGCGGTGAGGTCGGCGTAGGCGTTGATCACGACTATCTCGAGAAGAAGGCTCTTAAGTGCGGAGCTATCAAGTGCATCATCGAAGACATTTCAGAGGAGTTCGTTTCTGACTTCGTCTTTCCTACTCTCAAGGCTAATGCAGTTTACGAGGGTAAATACCTCCTCGGCACATCCATGGCACGTCCTGTCATCGCTAAGCACTTCGTTGAAGCTGCTCACGAGAACGGCTGCACAACTATCGTTCACGGCTGCACCGGTAAGGGTAACGACCAGGTAAGATTTGAGCTCTCCATCAAGGCTCTTGATCCTGATATGAAGATCCTCGCTCCCTGGAGAATCTGGGATATCAAGTCACGTGATGAAGAGATCGACTACGCTCAGGCACGCGGCATCGATGTTCCTGTTACAAAAGAGAACAACTATTCCAAGGATGAGAACCTCTGGCACCTTTCTCACGAAGGTATGGATCTTGAGGATCCCGCAAATGAACCCAACCTTGATAAGATCCTTGAGCTCATGGTTTCACCTGAGAAGGCACCTGATACACCTACATACGTAACCATCAAGTTCGAGAAGGGTATCCCCGTAGAAGTTGACGGACAGAAGCTCTCTCCCGCTGACCTCCTCAGATACTGCAACAAGGTTGCTGCAGCTAACGGCGTAGGTATCGCAGATATCGTTGAGAACCGTCTTGTAGGCATGAAGAGCCGCGGCGTTTATGAGACTCCCGGCGGAACACTCCTTTTCGCAGCTCACAGAGAACTCGAGCTCCTCACAGTTGAGCGTGACACCATCCACTACAAGGATCTCGTAGCTCAGAAGTTCTCCGAACTCGTATACTACGGTCAGTGGTTCCACCCGCTCAGAGAAGCGCTCTCCGCTTTCGTTGATAAGACACAGGAAGTTGTTACAGGTGAAGTTAAGATGAAGCTCTACAAGGGCAACTGCACACCTGCAGGCACAACATCACCCTTCTCCCTCTACGATCCTGAGATCGCTACTTTCGAGGCTGATGACGTTTACAACCAGGCTGATGCAGGCGGATTTATCAACTGCTTCGGTCTCCCCATGAAAGTCAATGCCAAGATGAAGCAGAAGAACGGCTTGCTCTGATAATTGATCTGAACTTACAGGGCTGTCTCTTATGCGGAGGCAGCCCTTTTGATTTTCGGCATTACAAACAGTTTGAGAATGAAGTTAAAGGCGACTCACCATGGACATCCAATACAGACTAATGACGATCGATGATTACGACCAGGCATATGCACTCTGGATCGAGTGCGGCAACGGCCTTAACGACAAGGATGATTCAAGAGAAGGCATAGATAAATACCTTAAGCGTAATCCCACGACTTCTTTCGTTGCCGTTTGCGATGAAAAGATAGTCGGTGTGTTATTATGTGGTCATGACGGCAGGCGCGGCATCATCCAGCATGCATGCGTATCCCCTGACTTCAGAAGATACGGCATCGGCTCCAAGCTCGTTGATCTCGGACTGGATGCTCTCAAGGATGAAGGAATCAACAAGGTCCTTCTAGTTGCTTTCAAAAAGAATGAAGGCGGCAACAGATTCTGGGAAGCTCAGGGATTCACTCTCCGTGAAGATCTGAACTACAGGAACAAAGCGCTTGCCGAACTCGTCAGGATAGATCCTGATTACGTAAAGGAGTAAATATATGGCTAAGAAAATGTGGGCCGGACGCTTCGAAAAAGCAACCGACAAGGAAGTAAACGATTACAACTCTTCCCTTCCCTTTGACTGCAAGATGTACAGTCAGGATATCGAGGGTTCGATAGCTCATTCACAGATGCTCGCAAAGCAGGGCGTTATCTCGGAAAAAGATGCCGAAGACATTAAGAGCGGACTTCTTTCCATCAAGGAAGATATCGAATCCGGCAAGCTTACTTTTGATTCAGATGCCGAAGACATCCACATGTTCATCGAAGAGGAACTCACGAACAGGATCGGTGACGCAGGAAAGCGTCTGCACACCGGACGTTCCAGAAATGACCAGGTTGCACTTGATCAGCGCCTCTATCTCGTTGACGAGGCCGGCGAGATAATCGAGCTCCTCGACACTCTCCTTGATACCCTGATCGACATCGCAAAGGATAATCTTACGACATACATGCCTGGCTACACTCACCTTCAGAGAGCGCAGCCCATCACATATGCTCACTATCTCACGGCATACATCGAGATGTTCAAGCGAGACATCGACAGGATCAACGAGGCTAAGGACAGGGCAAACGTCTCCCCTCTCGGAAGCGGTGCGCTTGCAGGAACCACATATCCTTTGGACCGTCCCGCAGTTGCTGATGCACTCGGAATGAACGGCGTTACGCTCTGCTCGCTCGACGGTGTTGCCGACAGGGATTTCGCTATCGAGTTCGCTTCTGCATGCTCAATACTCATGATGCACTTATCCAGGATGAGCGAAGAGATAATCCTCTACGCTTCACAGGAATTTAAGTTCTATGAGCTTGATGACGCTTATTCCACAGGTTCTTCCATGATGCCCCAGAAGAAGAATCCCGATGTTGCGGAACTTACGAGAGGCAAGACCGGACGTGTATACGGCGACCTTATCTCGCTGCTCGTAATAATGAAAGGACTCCCTCTCACATACAACAAGGACATGCAGGAAGTTCAGGAAGCGATGTTCGACTGCATCGAGACCGTTAAGGCCGTGCTTCCGCCCTTTACCGGTATGATCAAGACAATGACGATCCGCAAGGACAACATGGAAAAGGCTGCTTTGGGCGGATTCACAAACGCTACGGACCTCGCTGACTATCTCGTAAAGAAAGGTCTTCCCTTCCGTGAGACTCACGCAATATCAGGCAAGCTCGTACACTACTGCATCGAGAATAACATCTCTCTGCTCGACGTACCGCTCGATAAGCTCAGGGAATTCTCTCCCGCGTTTGAAGTTGACGTCTACGATGAGATCTCGCTTAAGACATGTGTTGAAGGAAGGAGCCTTGTCGGAGGCCCGGCACCAGAGACGGTTAAGGCTTATCTGGACAGCTTATCCTGAGATTTAATATATTCGATCACAGAGGCGTTCCTTTTTGATGGGAACGCCTTTTTGGTAAATCGATGATTCCTTCGCTCCATCACAATGAACCGCCGGGATTGTTATAAACTGATATCCAGTCTGTCGATTAAAGGAGATATCTTTTTGAACAGCCAGCCTGTGCATAATGAATACACTTTATATACTGCATACGATATGAGATAAATAGCGCCCGCAGTTATAAACTGATGAATGACCAGCACATAGTATGACTTGTTTACATATTCATATACAGAGAAAAGATCCAATAAATAAACCTGAATGATGAAACAGGTAAATGATCCTTTTGCAATTTCATTGATGACTTTGCTCCTGATATCGATATTCAGGAACAGTAGCAATACAGCCGCAGAACTGAAAGTGACCCAAAGAAAGTTATAGTTCCATATCGAAAGACCGAAACCTATTTTGAGACTGACAAGCGTAAAAATAATCAGCATCGTTATCATTATCACTGAATATAATAATGACTTTTTCAGGCCGGGTTTTATCTTTATTGCACGGATACATGACCCAAAGAAATAAACTGTGAGGAAGTTAAACATGGTACAGCCGTACCGGATCAAATACAGGAGCTTGTTTCCATATACAGGATGCAGGTTTCTTATAAAGTCTTCTGAATAATTCACAGCAAATGACCAGCCGGCAAAGCCGAGTATAACTATGAGAAGCATGATATCCCACTTTTTCTCATCGAATCTTTCAAACAGATGATTGATCAATGGCGAAAAAAGATATAGAGCGGAATAAAGAAAAACAAAATAATAGACCGTAGATATATTACGGATAAACCCGATCAAGGTAATGCTGCGTCCGGCGGCAATAGTCCGGATCAGATACACGGCAAACCTGATAAGTATCATCTGTACAAATAGTTCAACTGCTTTGGATAATCTTCTCTTGTTCGTTGCTGAAAGGAAGTATGCGGAGATCATGATAAACAGATCGATCGAGCATACGCTGATACATTCAGTCAGGATAAGGTAGTATCTGTTGACGCTTGCGTAATGGACATATAACAGAGCACCGCCAAAACTGTCATTATTATAGTGAAGAATGACGATCCCGAGCATCGCCAGGATCCTCAGGAGCTCCAGAGAAGAATTCCTTTCAGATTTGATGAGCGCAGGCTGATCACCCATTAAGATCTCCTCCCCTGATCAAAGGCTTTCGTAATAAAAATCCACAAACCCGGCAAACAGTTCTTCATCGATCCTGTGACTGTATTCAGCATTGAATTCATCTGAATAATTGTTATCGGGATCTAAGAATATACTGTTATGACCTCTAGACTCAAACCTTATGAATTCGAATCTCGGATCATCCTTATACTTTTCGTAATAGATATCGTAGCCGTATCTAATCCGGATAGTGTTATCATCGGCGCTGTGGACGACCATGACGCGAGCATCACTGTTTGCAAATCCGTCCATGGCGGTATTTGTTGCATATTTACCGTAGTTGATGTATTCATGCAGTCTTACAAAAGGCATCATGACATATACGGCGGGGCCGACCATGGTAAGACCGCCGCTCTCGACAAGATCGGCAGAACTGTTGGGACCGCAGCATTCTATGACTGCCTTTACCTCAGGATGGTACGTGAGCACTGCGCCTACGCTGTATCCGCCCCAGCTGTGCCCGAAAAGGCATACAGGCAGTTCAGGGAAATAACCGCTGTTTTCGACAAAAGATATCGCGTGATCAAGATCTATAACGCCCTGGGGAACGCCGCCGGCGCCCTGACCCTGACTCTCATCGTTGCCTGTAGCATCGTATGCGAAGACCAGAAATCCGTTTTGAGCAAAATAGTCTATACAGTTCATGTAGGAGTTGTGACCGCCTCCACCGTAACCGTGAGCAAATACGATGATCGCATCAGGATCTTCACACGCGCTGTACAAATAGCCTGTCAGCATCTGCCCTTTATCCGACACGAAATGATATCTTGTCCTCTCAAGACCTTCAAAGTCTTCAACCCTGAGCATTTGGGGACCATATGACTCGCAGCGTTTCTTAAATATGCTGTTATAGATACTTATCGAGATAATCCATACAGCGGCTATGAGCAGTACTATGACCGACGGTACGATCAGAAGCACTTTGGTTTTCGTTGATATCTTTTTGCTCATATTCAAAACCCGGATATCAAATGATCAGACCGCAGATGCCCAGTTTTTCAGCACATCGTAAAGCTCTTCAAAGTCAGAAGCAGTGTATCTGATGTTGTACTTTTTTATAGCGGCATCAATATCGCCTTCCGGCATGAACCAACATGAATCGATACCTGCGTTCTGAGCACCGAGCATATCGGATGTAAGCGAATCACCGATAACGATGCATGAACTTTCTGGCTCGCCGATCTTTCCGATAACATAATCGAAGAATCCGGTATATGGCTTTATGGCACCTATCGTTTCACTGACGAAAACGTCATCAAGGAACCTGTCCATCCCGGTTGAATTTATCCTGCCGTTTGCGTTAAAAGCGACACCGTTAGAGACGATATAGATCCGTGCGTCAGGGATGTTTTCCTTCAATTTAGCGAGCATCTCCATAGCGCCTTTCATGACGACGCCGTTTTGGGCCATTGCCCTGATAAAGTCGTCATTGATCTTTAAAAGATCGAGTTTTCCGGTATCGGCACCGCAAAGATCAAACAGATACCCGAACCTCATCTTGAACAGTTCTTCCCTGCTTATGATTTCCTTTTCGAGATCAAGCCAGAGTTCTTTATTCCGCTTCTTGAAAGCACCGTAAAGTTCTTCATTGAACTCATAGCCGTTGTCATTGACGACGGTTCTTAGACCAATGTATTCAGATGCATGAAAATCAAGCAACGTCTGATCAAGATCAAAAAGGAAGTTGTGATGCATGCTTATCTCTCCATAAGCCAGATCTCTGATGAATAAGGCTGCAGTGTCGAACCTCCTCCGAAGTCATGGATAGTGCCGGAGATAAGTTCTTTTGCCTGTCCGCAGCCCGCGTCGAAATGAGCCGTATAAGGATTACCGTCCATGTTGATCGCGACCATTACTCTCTCATCGCCGCAGTTGCGCTCGAAAATGCACTGCTTGTTTGTGAGCACAACGATCCTTAATCCGCCGTAATTGAGTGCTCTCGAGTTTTTCTTTGCTTCCGCAAGTCTGGCAATGTGATCGGAAAGCCCGTTCCATTCAGGCTTTTCAAAGCAGGCTCTTAATGCAGGATCGCCTTCTTCCTTTCTGGCTTTTGCACCCCACTCGGATCCGTAGTATACACATGGGATTCCGGGCATAGTGAAAACAAGCGTATACACGAGCGGCAGGCATCTCTCATCGTTAAGGATGGACGCGATACGCGTGACATCGTGATTATCGGCAAATGAGAGCAGATGCGCTCCTCTGCATACCGTCCAGTCCTCAGGACCGAAAAGTCTCATCAGTGAATGCATGATCTCGAACATGTTGCTCGAATTAAAAGACGAATAGATGCCCTTGTAGCACTGATAGTTAGTAAGTGAATGCAGATGCATCTCGTTCAGCATCCTGCCGTATTCTCCGTGAAGGACTTCACCCAAGAGGAAGAATTCATTCTTTTTGCCATCAGTGAACTCACGGAGTCTTCTTAAGAACTCACGGTCGAGGCAATATGCCACGTCAAGTCTTAATCCGTCGATGTCGAAATAATCTATCCAGTAATTGACCTTGTCCAAGATGTGGTCGATGACGGCGGGGTTTCTGAGATTGAGCTTTACGAGATCGTAATTGCCTTCCCATCCTTCGTACCAGAAGCCGTCGTTATAGTTCGAATTGCCGTCGAAAGAGAGATGGAACCAATCCTTATAGGGCGAATCCCATTTCTTTTCCTGAACATCCTTAAAAGCCCAAAAGCCTCTTCCGACATGGTTGAACACACCGTCAAGGACAACCTTTATTCCCTCTTTATGGAGTTCGTCAACGACCTTTTTGAAGTCTTCGTTGGTACCGAGTCTCGTATCGATAAGTCCGTAATCCCTGGTGTTGTATCCGTGTGTGTCAGATTCAAACACGGGCGAGAAATAGATGGCGTTAATGCCGAGTTTCTTCATATGAGGGATCCAATCCAACACCTTAAGGATCCTGGATTCCGGAATACCGTCGTTCTCAAAAGGAGCTCCGCAAAAACCCAACGGATAGATCTGATAAAATACCGCTTCTTCAAACCACATTTATGTTTTTCCTTCTTTCTTTTCTTTAGCTTTCATCTTTATGCAGGTGATAAAGCCTGCAAATCCCATGATGAATATTATCAGTGCAACGGCAATTCCCGCATATTTTTCCAATAATCTCGCAAGATCTGAAATATGGCCTTCGTCCCTGTGAGACAGTGCCCACTCGAGTGCAAGCGTCGATACCATTGCTTCGACTATGCCGATCTTCCTCAAAGACAGCGCTGTAAGCGATTTTGCCCTGTGTGCTTTAAACAGGTTAATTACCGCAAGCGTTACTTTATAGAAGACATAGATTGCGAATCCGTATACGAGTATTCCCGGATAGTCGTGGATGATGTTTATCTTAACTATCAGATACACTGCATAAGCGAAAACGACATCGAGCAGGATGAGATTTCTCGAGAACTTCCTGTAATTGACGCGCTCCGAGAACCTTCTGCTCTTAAATACCGCTCCCCTGCCCGCTCTGTAGAGCACGTTGACTCTGAGCATGCACAGGAGAAAATAGTAGATAGACATTATGAACAGCCACAAAGACCTGGACAGGAGCGACATCGTTAAACAGAAACCCGAATACACGATGTCAAAGGCGACCGAAGGCAGGGCAAGTGCTACCGTCTTGCGCTTGTAGTCGTTTACGTAATCCCAGAAACGCCTGGCTTTGGACTTTTTAGGCGCTTCCTCATCAGAAAGCACGCTCTGTTCGGCGAGCTCTTCAGTTTCTTCCGGGATCACCTCTTTGCGTCTGCCCATAAATATCAGTTGCGCATTGAATGGATCGGCGCCGGGATCCTTCCGCCTCTTTGGATGAATTCCGCACATGATGCACGGTTTACATCCATAATGGGCGCGGTTCCTAAAAGTCCGCCGAACTCCACGCTGTCTCCAACGGTCTTGCCTGGAACAGGAATAAGCCTTACAGCCGTTGTCTTGTTATTGAATGTTCCTACAGCCATCTCATCCGCGATAATGCCGGAGATCGTCTCGGCTGTCGTATCGCCCGGAATGGCGATCATGTCCAGGCCGACAGAGCATACACATGTCATGGCTTCGAGCTTTTCGAGCTTTAACGAGCCGGACGTTGCAGCTGCGATCATTCCCTCATCCTCTGATACGGGAATGAAAGCGCCAGAAAGACCGCCTACATATGAAGATGCCATGATGCCGCCCTTTTTGACCGCATCGTTGAGCATGGCGAGCGCTGCCGTCGTGCCCCATGTTCCGCATGTTTCGAGACCGAATTCCTCGAGAAGTCTTGCAACCGAGTCACCTACAGCAGGTGTCGGCGCAAGGGACAGGTCTATGATGCCGAAAGGCACTTTAAGTCTCTCTGATGCTTCCCTTGCAACGAGCTCACCTACTCTGGTGATCTTGAATGCGGCTTTCTTTATAGTCTCGGCAACGATGCCAAGGTCTTTTCCCTTAACGCCTTCCAAAGCGTGCTTTACGACGCCCGGGCCTGAGATGCCTACGTTTATAACGCATTCGGGTTCGCCGGGTCCCAAGAAAGCTCCGGCCATGAACGGATTGTCCTCGGGAGCATTAGCAAAGACAACGAGCTTTGCGCATCCGATGGCGCCGTTATCCTTTGTGGCTTCAGCAGTCTTTTTGATGATGATGCCCATGTCGCGGACGGCGTCCATGTTGATGCCTGTTCTCGTCGATGCGACATTTACCGAAGAACATACGAATTCGGTTGCGGCAAGAGCATCGGGAATGGAATTGATAAGCACCTTATCAGAATTTGTGTATCCCTTCTGGACCAGGGCCGAAAAACCGCCGATGAAGTTGACGCCGCATGTCCTTGCCGCTTTATCGAGCACCTGGGCGAAAGGCGTGTAGTCCTTTGCTCCGCAGGCGGAAGCGACTATCGATATCGGCGTAACAGATATTCTCTTATGGATTATCGGAATGCCGTATTTCTTGCTTATGAGTTCGCCCGTCTCGACAAGTCTTCCGGCATATCTGCAGATCTTGTCGTATATCCTGTTGCAGGATTCTTCGACGGTCGGAGCGGCACAGTCCATGAGGGATATGCCCATGGTTATCGTACGGATGTCGAGATGCTGGTCGTTGAACATCTGCATCGTCTCTATAATCTCGTGATCGTTGATCATATTAACCTCTCGAAATATTAAAGATCAGATTGTGTGCATCGCATTGAAAAGGCCTGTGTGCTGGATCGTGATCTGCACGCCGAGCTTCTGACCGAGTTCAGCGAGTTTTTCCGAAATGTCGGATTCCTCGATAACGACATCCTTCAGGTCAACCATCATTACCATCGTAAAGATATCGTCGAGTATCGTCTGCGAGATATCCTTGATGTTGATACCGTAATCTGCAAGAAGCCTTGAAACATCAGCTATGATGCCTACGCGGTCTCTGCCGAGTACTGTAACGACAGCAGTGTTCTTTTCGTTGTTCATATGCGGAACCTCCTTATAAAAAGAGAATTGATATCTGAAGCTATAATAACTCAATCAGCCTTAATTATATTGCTTTTAAGGAATCGAGCAAAGAAACGGCAAGTTTATTGGCGCATTTTATACCGTCGATGGCCGAAGACATGATGCCTCCGGCATAACCTGCACCTTCTCCGCACGGGAATATGCCTTTGACATTAATGCTCTGGCATGTCTCGGGATCTCTTACAAGCCTTACGGGTGAAGAGCTTCTGGCTTCGACTGCGGTAAGAACGGAATCTGGATCGTCAAACCCCTTGATCTTTCTGCCCATTAGGGCAACCCCGTCCTTTATCGTATCAAGTATCTCTTCAGGAAATACCTGAGACAGATCGGCGCCGGTAACACCAGGTCTGTAAGAAGGCTTAACGCTGCCGAAATCCTCCGTTGTCCTGTTCTGCATAAGATCGCCGTACCTGACAGCAGGCGCATTACCGTTGCTTCCTCCGGCAATAAAAGCCAGGTTCTCGAGTCTTTCCTGGAACTTTACGCCGTCGAGCACACCGTCACCATAGTCTTGGGAATCGACCGGGACCAGTATCGCACTGTTCGAGTTTTCCATGTCTCTTGCGCGAAAGCTCATGCCGTTAGTGCATACACTCTGGCCGTCAGACTGGGCAGCAACCACTTCACCGCCGGGACACATGCAGAACGTATAGAGTTTCCGGCCTGTCGAGGTATCACATGAGAGCTTATAGATCGCAGGTGTGACATCAGGTGAATATTCTGAATCGAAGCCGAACTGGGACATGTCTATGGAAGACCTGAGATGTTCTATCCTGACACCTACGGAGAAAGGCTTAGACTGCATTTCGAGACCCAGCCTGTTCAATGCCCTGAAGGTGTCCCTGCTCGAATGTCCTATCGCAAGTATGAGTGAATTGCACGGAATCTCGTATGTCCCGGTGCTGTCCTGGACAGTAATGTTCTTTAATGCACCCTTCTCAGAGCCGTACCCCAGGAAAGTGGTGTTGAACCTGACTTCGCCGCCGAGCGATTCTATATCCTTTCTGACGCCAGTAACGACCTTTCTCAGCCTGTCAGTACCGATATGGGGATGAGCATCGTATAGGATGTCTGAAGGCGCACCATGAATGATAAGGGACCTCAGGACGAAGTCTTTAAGACCGGAACTGATTCCGGAATAGAGTTTCCCGTCAGAGAATGTGCCCGCTCCGCCTTCACCAAACTGGATATTTGATGATGAAAGGATCTTCCCTTTTCCCTCTTTGAAAGCTTCGGTATCCTTTATCCTCTGTTCCATCTCTGCGCCGCGCTCAAGAACTATCGGGCGCAGGCCGTACTTAGCGAGGATAAGCGCTGCATAAAGTCCGGCAGGACCCGTTCCGACAACAACCGGACGCATGAATTGTTCCGTGTTTTCAAAATCATCTTTAAATGGCATTGCATTTGCAAAGACCTCTTTTTCGATCTCTTCCTTTTTCTCCGGTGATATGAAATCAAACCTGTAATTGACGGTCACTTTGCCGTGTCTGGCATCAATGAATTTCCTGGAGATATCAAGTAACGCAGTACCGTCTTCAAGGCGTTGAAGTTCATGCCTCATTGCCTTATTACCGTGCTTTTTTATATACCTGACGATGATGACGGGATCAGGAGTCTTCTTTTGTACTTTATCTGAGAATATTTCCGGTCTTACCGCTATCTCAAACATTACGGGATATCCCCTCTGCCGCAAGAGCCGCCGATGTCCATGCCCACTGCAGGTTATAACCTCCGCAGATACCGTTGACGTTAACGGATTCTCCGATGATGTATAGTCCGGGCATATCCTTGACCTGCATGGAGTCATCAAGTCTTAAGAGCTTGAATCCGCCTGACGACACCTGTGCCTTGTCAACATCGCCGTATCCCTTTACCGGGACGGGGAAAGCACACAGGAGATTAGAGAGTTCTGCTATCTGCTGATCGTTCAGTTCCCTTAACGTCATCTTGTCACACTTCAAGCCCATCTTCTTCATTACGAAATCCGTGATACCACGAAGCAGCATTCCGGAAAGTGCATCAGCACATGTGCGGTGAGCATACATCTGACGTCTGATATAGATCATCTGGAAGATCTCGCCCGCAGATTTACCGGTAAGGTTCAAAACGGCTTTAATATCTTCCTCGCCGTTATCCAGCATCCTTACAACAACATCGGACACATCCATTACACAGATACCGGAGATACCGCCTTCCTTGGTGAAGAGTATCTCGCCTTCAGACTTCGCCTTGACTTCCCCCTTGTGATCAATGATCTTGACTTCTCCCCTGCATCTTATACCAGCAAGGCCTTTAATCCCGGTGATGTCAGATGTGAGAGACGTAAGCGCGGGCCTGAAAGGAACGAAATAAGAATCGTCAACAAGGTCTTCCAGGATGCCGGCTACATCGCCGTTTGCGCCTGTCGAAGGATAAGTGATGCCGCCGGTAGCAATGACGATGTTCTTAGCCAGGAACTTCTTGTTTGATTCCGTCTTTATCTCGAAAATATGGTTGGATTCGGTGACTGACTTCACGCGTTCCTTCAAAGCGGTCTCAACGTTGTTGTCGGCAAGATAGAATCTCAGCGCGTCAACGACCGTGGAACTCTTATATGTCGACGGATAGATAAGAGAACCCTTCTGCTCGAGCACTACGCCCAGGATATTCTCAAAGAAATCACACGTGTCGGTTTCACCATACCGCTCAAGGCAGGCAGCGAGTTTATCGGGATCATCAGTATTGTATTTCGCCGGATCGATATCGGAATTTGAAAGATTGCATCTTCCGCTTCCGGTAAGCGCAAGTTTCCGTCCGACTCTCGGACCGGACTCGATGATCATGATCTTCTTTCCGTGATAGAAAGATTTTGCC
>CAMVGO010000055.1 GCA_947167045.1 uncultured Clostridia bacterium | reverse complement strand
GGAAACATGCCTGATGCAGTTGGTATCCCTGAGGAGCAGCTCCGTAAGGCAGCTACACTCGCTGTATGCAAGATCAACATCGACTCCGATATCCGTCTTGCTATGACAGGTACCATCCGTAAGTACTTCGCTGAGCATCCTGATCACTTCGATCCCCGTCAGTACCTTAAGCCCGCTCGTCAGGCAGTTAAGGACATGGTTGCTCACAAGATTAAGTACGTTCTCGGTTCAGAGGGTAAGGCTTGATCCTTATAACTTCAGATTCAGACAACTGATGCAACTTACAGGCCGCTCCCGGGTAACAGTCCCGGGGCGGCTTTTTTAGTGTATGGGTCAGATTCAAGCCCCGCAACTTGACGTCCATAAAAGCAAAAACACACTTTTCTCTAGTCGCGAAAAGACAATGGTATATAATAGGCCTGTTCGGAGGTTATCATCGTGATCGGTAAAAAGCTTACAGCAGCAATATTGGGCCTGAGTTTCATGTTGTCGGCCGCATCCTGCACTTTTCCGGGCGGAACGGCAGAGACGGATGAGACACATACCAGGAGCACGCGCGCGGAAGTCGAGGAGAATATCGTCGAGACTTCCCAGAAGATCGCTAATGCGCTCGCCAACTGCGACATTGAAGCACTGAGCAAATGCTGTGACCGTGAGCCCAGGCATATCGGCGACGTCATGCCCGTGATAGAAGAGACTGACGACGAAGACGCCAAGCCCGACAAGAAGCTCATGGTCGAGAACATGATCGCCTCCACGATCACCTGCGTCGTCGACAAGAACAGTTATAAGACGGAGTTCTGGAGCGATGAATGCTCGATCGACGCCGTCTTCTCATATAAGGATTATCATAAGGTCCTTCAAGAACAAGACATTTTCTTAAATCCCGGCGATTTCAATTCCAGGCTCATGGACGTGACTGACACGGTCGACATCACGTTTACGCTCAAGTTCAAAAAGCTCGGAAGCAAGACACTCCTCAAGAATGCCGACGATCTCTCGGAGATCTATTCATATACCGACACCACGCTCAATTACATGAAGAGCTTTTTTGATATGGTCGATGATATCTATATGACAGGCGACAAGTGGGATCCCGTCACAGAGAGCTACACCGACACTGATACTTTCGAGATCGTTCTCGAGCTGAACGAATTAGGCCACGAATACATCTGGGAATATGTTTACAGGGTCTCCAACGAGACTTCCCCCAAATGGACGCATCTTTTCACGTCCGGCAAGGTCGTCGAAAAATACCCGGACGAGATCCGCGTTATCTACACGCAGGACACCATAATCGAAGAGGGTTTCTACTGCATCCTCTTCTACAATTACTACGATGACACGATCATCGGTTATGAGTTTGACGTATTCACTTCGGACACTTCCGAGACTTCGGAGACCGATGAGACGGGCGAGACATCCGAACCCGGGTGATCACTGCCGGCATTACCCGCAGCTTCCTCGGCGGCCCATCTCCTGCTTATCTTCTTAAATATGACAGACGCTATTATGACGCCCGCGATGCCGGCCATGGCCCATGCGAACGGGTCGGAGGCGACGGCGATATAGTAATTGTGGACATGGATCGAATAAAATGATGTGATCATCCTGGCGCCGAGCTCGACGAAGCCAAGTACTGTGGCGATGCCGGCGTAACCCACGGACTGTATCGTGTTTCTGTAGATGAAGATCAGGGCGAGGAAGAAGTAGCAGACCGCGCACTCGATGATGTAGGGCATGGCCCACGGGATGTAGACCGATACGTCGACTTCTGTGTCAAAGAATATCCACAGCAGATAGCGGAGCGAGAGTATCGCAAAGACAGCTGCGATGACTGAGTAGACGATAAAGATCTTTATGGCTGCGGAAACGCCCTGCCTGATCCTCTTCATGTTGCGTGCGCCGTAATTCTGGCCGATGTAGGCAGACATGGTCTGGCCGACGGTGAACATTCCCTGTGTGATGATGCCCTGGAACTTGCTCGCGGCCGTGATCGCCGTGACTGCTACGGAATCAAAGGTGTTGAAGGCGCTCTGCATGATGACGGTGCCCGAAGCCGTGATGCCGTACTGGATCGCCATCGGTATGCCGAGGCGCAGCTGCTGGCGGATGGTGCGTGAGTCGGGTTTCCAGTCTTCTTTCGAGGGCCTCAGGGTTGGCATCTTCGTGTAAATGTAGATGACGCACGGGATGACTGCGAGTCCCTGTGATATTACGGTCGCGAGGGCAGCGCCCCTTGTCTCCAAACCGAACCCGATTATGAAGAGGAGGTCCAGGCAGACGTTGGTGACAGCCGAGCAGAGCAGGAAGATCAATGGCATCTTGCTGTTGCCGATTGCCCTCATCAGGGATGCGCAGAGGTTGTACATGATCGCGCAGATGATGCCCGAGCATATGGTCGTGATGTATGCGTATGCGTAGTCGAAAATGTCAGAGGGCGTGTTCATCCACGTGAGCAGGGGCCTCATGATAAGGAGGCTGAACGTGGTGAGGAAAGCCGCGACGGCCAGCGACAGGTAGAAGCCGTTGGTGACAGATGCTTTGATGCCTTTGCTGTCCAGGGCTCCGTATTTCTGGCTCGTTACGACGGTGAAGCCCGTGACCATTCCGTTCGACGTGCCCATGACGAGGAACATGATGGTACCCGTTGAGCCGACGGCGGCGAGCGCCTGCGGATTGACATATCTGCCGACTATTATGGTATCCACGATGTTATAGAGCTGCTGGGCGATGTTTCCCATCAGGAGCGTCATCGTGAACTTCAGTATGATCGACATGGGCGAACCCTTTGTCATGTCTGTGTCGGTTCTTTTCGGAGCCATATATACCTTCCGGGGTTCATTTTCCGCAATTATAGGACTTTCGTGTTTCACGATAATATCAGAAACCTTGCAAATATATAAGATTAAGTGCTTTTCGGCGATTTGTTAATTGCTTGTTCACATCCTGTTAGTCTCGAAAACAAGAAAAACAAAATAAAAGCGGTTAATATAATGTCGGTCATTTCGGAATTACTGTATATTCAATGCAGTAGCACCTTTGCAGGTGTTTGACACTATCCGTGAGCGGAGGATTGATCGATGAATGAGATAACCCTTAACTGGAACGAATATACGGAATCAGCCATAATGACAGCCTGCGAAGGCACCGTCATGCTCGAGAATAATGACAACGTTCTGCCCCTCAAAAAAGGCGCCCGCGTCGCCCTTTTCGGAAGGATGCAGACACACTACTACAAGTCCGGCACGGGTTCCGGCGGCATGGTCAACGTCAACCACGTAACGGATATCAGGGAAGGTCTCAATGACTGCCCCGACATCACTCTTGATGCGGAGCTCATGGACATATATGACAAATGGGATGCTGAAAATCCCATAGATGCAGGTCTCGGCTGGGGCAAGGAGGCATGGTCACAGCCCGAGATGCCTGTATCTGAAGAACTTTCGAAAACATTATCCGCGCGCAACGACGTCGCGGTCATAATAATCGCAAGAACGGCAGGCGAGGACAGGGACAACTCCTCCGACAAGGGCGCTTATTACCTGAGCGACACCGAGGAAGAACTCCTCGATACAGTATCGAAGACATTCGAAAAGACCGTCGTTCTCCTTAACGTCGGCAACATCATCGACATGAGGTTCGTCAAGAAGTACGGCATCAAGGCCGTCCTCTACGTATGGCAGGCCGGCATGACCGGCGGTCTGAGCGTTGCAAGGATCCTCTCGGGCAAGGTCAATCCGTCAGGCTGCCTTCCCGACACGATCGCGGAGTCTTTGGACGACTATGCGTCTTCCGCGAACTTCTGCAAGGACCTCAAAGAGGATGTCTATCAGGAAGACATCTTCGTAGGCTACAGATATTTCTCAACCTTTGATAAGACTGACGTTCTCTATCCGTTCGGCTTCGGTCTGTCCTATACCGATTTCGAGCTGACGGACAAGGAATTCAGCTTTGAAGACGGCAAGGTTACCGTAAGCGTCACCGTCAGAAATAAGGGGGCAGTGTCAGGCAAGAAGGCCGTCATGCTCTACTGCAAGGCGCCAGACGGCAAGCTCTCAAAGCCCGCAAGAGTCCTCGCAGGATTTGCCAAGACCGGCAATATCACCGCAGGCGGCGAAGAGCGCGTCACCATCGAGGCACCCTTAAGAAGGTTCGCTTCTTTTGACGACGACGGCCGAACGGGTTTGGGCTCAACGGGTTTCGTGCTCGAGAAGGGCACATATGAGTTCTTCATCGGAAGCGACTTTATCTCGGCTTCACCCGTCGGCTCTTTCGAGCTTGGCGAAAACATGATGCTCGAAGAACTCGGCACCGCGCTCGCACCCACTAAGACTTTTAAGCGCCTGATAGCAGTCCCCAACGGTGACGGCACATATGCGAAGGCCGAAGAGGACGTTCCTGTTGCGACGGTCAACTATCTCGAGTCGCGCATGGAGCGCGTACGTCCCGAGATCCCGCAGACGGGAGATTTGGGCATCAAGCTCGCAGACGTTAAGCACGGCAGGAATACCATCGAGGAATTCGTCGCCCAGCTCACTGACGAGGACCTCTGCCTCATAATCAGGGGAGAGGGAATGGGAAGCCCCAAGGTAACGATCGGCACCGCCGCAGCGTTCGGAGGCGTCACGAGAGAACTTAAGGCAATGGGCGTTCCCACGCTCTGCTGCACCGACGGCCCTTCGGGCATGAGGCTCGACTCCGGCAAAAAGGCATTCTCCCTTCCGAACGGCACATGCCTCGCGTCGACATTCAACGTCGAAATAGTCGAAGAACTATACACATTCCTGGGCGTCGAGATGCTCTCGAACAAGATCGATGCGCTCTTAGGCCCCGGCATCAATATCCACAGACATCCCCTGAACGGAAGGAACTTCGAGTATTTCTCCGAAGATCCGCTCCTTACGGGACTCATGGCTGCAGCTCAGGTCAGGGCTCTCGAGAAGTCCGGCGTAACGCCCGTTATCAAGCACTTCTGCGCAAACAACCGCGAGACTCACAGACGCGAGATGAGCTCTGCCGTTTCTTCACGCGCACTCCGCGAGATCTATCTGCCCGCATTCGAGATCGCGATCAAAGAGGGCGGAGCAAGATGCGTCATGACGAGCTATAACCGCATCAACGATATCTACAGCGCCTGCCATTACGACCAGAACACAATGGTGCTCCGCGAACAGTGGGGCTTTAAGGGTCTCGTAATGACAGACTGGTGGGCTTACATCAACAAGGAAGTCACGATCGCGGAGAAGTATTCTCTCGAAGATCACTCGGTCATGGCAAGGTCCCAGAACGATGTCTACATGGTATGCACATCCGTTGAGAGGGAAAACCTTCTGGAAGCCGACACCTACAAGGAACTCACTGAGGGCGACGGCTCCAACATCACCCGCGCCGAGCTCCAGAGAAATGCGATCAACATCCTGAACTTCGCCATGAACACGCCCGCAATGGACAGGGTCGAAGGCAGGGAGCTTACGATCAATCACATCGACAGTCCCTTCAAGGACGACGATGTCGAGGTCGATACCGACGTCTTCTACTCGATGGAGGATGAGGTCACGATCGAATGCAAGACCAAGACTTCCAGAGGCAAGGACTTCGTTTTCGGAATCACATGCGCAAAGCAGGGTTACTATTCTCTCGCGTTCACGGGATATTCCAATCTCGGCGAACTCGCGCAGATCCCCATGACGCTCTACATCACGAGCATCCCCGTCGCCGTCATCACGTGGAACGGCACGAACGGCGAGCTTGTCACCAAGGAAGCCGAGTGCATGATGTATACGAAGAACTGCGTCTTCCGCGCGCATTTCCCTTCGGGTGGCGTCTCCATAAAGTCGCTCACGGTAAAGTATCTGAGACCCATCGACGGGGTGGAGGGACAGCCCGAGTAAGCCTTAACGTTTAATATATTTAAGATTTGTATTAAAATAGGGTCGGCTTTTGTGTCCTGAGAGGACAGGAGAGCCGGCCTTTTACTAAACAACAAGGGGATATATGAGAAGAGATTACTTCACATGCGTATTCTTGGGACTTATCGCGGGAGCTCTGGCTTTCGTCTGTTTCGAGCCGCTCTACTTCACATATGAAGCGGTTATACCGAGGGATTTCTCTTTGTTCGAGCGCGTCATGAGCGTTCTCTACACGCTGTTCTTCATAGTATTCCTTCCGTTCTTTGCGGCATTCAAGAAAAAGGAATGGATCAACTGGGGCCTTGCGGCTTACGGCCTCATGGCATATTTCCCCATCTGGTTCTATCCTGCACAGGAGCTCATCAAGGGTGAGGACGCGAGCCTCGTCCACATGGCCGGCGCGCTCTGCTTAAGAGCGATCTACGCCGTAATGCAGGCTCCTTTCGCAGCGCTCTCGAGACTCATCGGCGACAAGGCCGCTTCCATGACCGTCTACTGGATCCTTCCCGTGGCCATAGTCTGGCCCGTCATCTGGAGGATAATCCGTTTCTACAGAAGAGCTTATCTTTCCGAGCAGCTCAACCCCATGACACAGGATCAGGCCGCACCGGCATCTTCGGCTCCCGAAGCTCCCGAAAAGCCTGAAGTTCTGGGTACGGTCATCACCGCGCCCGTCACCGCGCAGACACCTGCCGACATAACACGCAAGAACAAGCCCGTCGAAAAGCCTGAGAAACCCAGGCAGATGCCGCCTTCAGAAGAGGAAGAAAAGCCCGCAATGAAGGAAGGCCGCCAGGTAAGGCGCGCCGGCGTCAGAGCACCCGTAAGACCTGTCCATATCGGTGTCGGAGCTCCTGAGGAAAAGAAGGTCGAGGCGCTGGGCTCAGGTCCGAAAGAAGATAAAAAGCCCAAGTCCGACGAACCGATAATACTTGGCGCCCCCAAGCCGAAGCCCGATGAGGCAATCCCCATGGGTGCACCTAAGCCGAAGCCTGATGAGGCGATAATACTGGGTGCTCCGAAGCCCAAATCCGACGAAGCCATTCCGATGGGTGCACCGAAGCCCAAGTCTGACGAGGCCATCCCGCTCAGCGCTCCTTCTTCAGATCAAAAGGACAACTGAGGCTCCGTCTCATATCTTCGAAGATTTTCCGCAAGGTTGAAAACATACCGAACACCTTGTAAAATATATCGGTTGACTATTAGGCAGGAGATTCAGATCGATGGCAAAAAACAAAAGATACTGGAAGACCATGTTGGCGAGCAGCTCCGACAAGAAGCATGCCGCAACAACAGGTGAAGACCCGCTCGAAGAAGGTCTGAAGGATCTTACATGGTTTGAAAGCTCCAAGCGTGCAGTCCAGAGAGGACTTCACAAGACCTATGAGACTTTCGGCGAGGAAGTCGGCAACTCCGTCACATCAGGCGTTGTAGTTCTTTATCTTTTAGGTCTCCTTCCTTTTGCTGCGATCAACACATATTTAAGAGTTTCAGCACAGGACGGTGCTTCACAGGCACACGTTGTCATGTCTGTTATCGCAATATCCGCTTTCATCACCACCTTGATCTTAGCGCTCATCATGTCCACGGTATATCACCTCATGAAGCACGGTACTCCCCACAAGAGAGTAATGAACAAGGTAAACAGAAGCGTTGCTTACTTTGCTATCCTTGGTGCTTACACACCTATCTGCATCAATATCTTAAGCCCTATCTCAGGTGCAGTCCTCTGGGCTCTGGAAGCTGCATGTGCGATCGCAGGCGTGCTCGTTACCGCACTTGCTTATCACACAAAGGTCGGCAAGGGATTTACTTATTTCATCTATGCATTGATGGGTTGGGGAATCATCTTCAGGATCGTTGAGTTCTACAGAAACACGTCAACAGTTACTTTCTGGCTCCTTCTTTCCGGTGCTATCGTCTACACCGTAGGCATCTTTTTCGCACCTTCAAAGAGGAGATTCAAGTTCTCCCACATGGTATGGCACTTCTTCTGCATCGCAGGTGTTGTGCTCCACGTATTGGGCTTCGTTTATTTCTTCGGCTGATCCGCTTTACTTTACGGCAACAGTATGGTCTTGATCTAATGAGGCTGTCATAAACGGCATCCTCTTTTTTCTGTGTGCTATAGTATTCACATGATGTATAAGTTATCATTTATTTATAGATTCTATGGGGAGGTATAACTATGCGCAGTTTCAAAAAAGTTTTGGGTTTGGTCTTTGTCATCGCCATGATGATCACCTGTTTATCATTTGCCGCTTCAGCCGATACGAATGTCGCAGAGTCGGGGGTCATTGCTGACCAGTATTCTTATAATCTTTATTCTGACGGCCTTCTGGAGATAATATGCAAAACAGATACAGCAGATCTTGACTCGATCGGCAAAACCACACTTGAGAAGGCTACATCCTTATTAATGGATTTTTCCGGCAGCGACGATGATCTGTTTTACGTCATGTGCAGTAAGAGTTACTGCAATATTGATGAATTTGAGTTTAAATTCGCCAAAGGCATAACTGTAAATGATCTTACGATACAGGGTTTCCCGAAATTCACCGGTGCCGCAGGCAGCGTTAACCTTCCCGGGAATTGTGAGATCTGGGGATTGGACATAATAGAATCAAATATTACGTCTTTGGATTTTCTTAAAGGGCTGAAAATTGACAGCTTTGCTTTCGAAAACTGTGATCTGCTTGAATCCGTAACGGTAAGCGGAAATTACGATTCCGGTACTGTTTATGAATGTGACAAGGTCACTAAGGTGGATCTCAGGGGTTGTACAAAAATGACGTCTTGTATGATCACAAAAAATCCGGAACTTACAGAATTGTATTTTCCTGAATCATTGAAAGTTATCCGTACCGCCAGTTGCATGGGAAATTCGAAACTGACCGAAGTTAAGATTCCGGATTCTGTTATTCAGATACAGGATTATGCATTTACAAATTCAGGATTAAAGTCTGTCAGCATTCCTGACGGTGTTTTAGCTGTAGGATATTATTCTTTTGCCGGAACATCTCTTAGTACTGTCAATATTTCTGCAACCGTAAACAGGATCGATGCCAAGGCTTTCCTGGGGTGTTCCATTAAGACTGTAAATTTCGGCGGAACCCGGGCACAGTTCGAGAAGATATGGGTCTCAAACGGTTCTTCCGCCTCAATTCCGATCTATGATGTTTTTGGAGACGCGAAGATCAATTTTAATGATACAAAGAAATCCGTATGGATTAAGGGTGGAGACAACTGGTTCTACTTTGATGATGCAGGATTAATGTCTCTGGGCTGGAAATCCATTAACGGTTCCTGGTATATGTTCAATGAGAATACCGGTGTAATGCTCAAGGATTGGCAGAAGTCAGGTAATGACTGGTATTACCTGGGTAATGACGGAGCCATGAAGAAAGGCTGGCAGCAGATCTACGGTGACTGGCATTACTTTGGTTCTAACGGAGCCATGAGGAAAGGCTGGCAGAGCATCGGTGGCAAATGGTACTACTTTGATGAAACCGGTACCATGGTGACCGGATGGCAGTCTATAGGCGGCACCAGGTATTATTTCGAATCTTCAGGTTCAATGGTTACCGGTTGGAAGAAGATCGGCGGCGACTGGTATTACTTCAAGTCAAGCGGCGCGATGGCGGCCGGAGAATACTGCGACGGTTACTGGCTCAATTCCAACGGAAAATGGACATATCAGTACAGAGCCAAGTGGACAAAGGATTCAACAGGCTGGTGGTACGGCGATTCAACAGGCTGGTATGCCAGGAATCAGTCATTGAAGATCAACGGCAAGGTCTACAACTTTAATTCCAGAGGTTACTGCACTAATCCGTAATCGGATCTTACAAGCCAATATCTGATCGAAGAGACCGTCCCGTACGGTCTCTTTTGCTTCCCGAAAACCGCAATATCTGTACGATATCGAACGATATCGCACGATTTGTTGAAAATAAATAAATCCCACAATCCTGGAAATCCCAAATTATTCAAATATACAAATCGGATTCTCCCCGATACGATTTTTCTTGACCGGGGCACACCGTAATGTAAAATATCTTTAGCAAAATAAATGGCGCCCCGTATCACAGAGTTTTGTGGTGTGGGGGTTTTTTAAAGAATAGGAGGATTAAGGAAATGCCAGATTTTTTAACAGCTCCGATTATTGCGGCAGCTATTATAGTTGTCATTGTAATAATCATCATTATCTCCAGCTATGTAAAGGCACCGCCGGACAAAGCTTATATCATCTCAGGTCTCCGCAGGAATCCTAAGATCCTTATCGGTAGAGCAGGACTCAAGATGCCCTTCTTCGAGAGAAAGGACGAACTCCTTATCAAGCAGATCTCGATCGACATCAAGACAGACGGTTATGTACCTACAGCAGACTTCATCGGTGTTAACATCGACGCTGTCGCAAAGGTAAGAGTCATGAGCGAAGGTGAAGGCGTTAAGCTCGCCATGAAGAACTTCCTCAACATGAAAGAGCAGCAGATCGCCGATTCACTCGTCGATTCCCTCCAGGGTAACATGAGAGAGATCATCGGTACGATCACACTGAAGGACCTCTGCAACGACAGAAAGAAGTTCGGTGACGAGGTTCAGCAGAAGGCTCAGGAAGACATGAAGCGTCTGGGTATCGAGATCATCTCCTGCAACGTTCAGCACGTAACGGATGAGAAAGACCTCATCAACGCTTTGGGTCAGGACAACATGGCAAAGATCCAGAAGGATGCTTCGATCGCTAAGGCTCAGGCTGACAGAGACGTTGCCATCGCTCAGGCTCAGGCTCAGAAGGAAGCTAACGACGCAAAGGTTGCAGCTGACACTGAGATCGCTGTAAAGCAGAACGAACTCTCCATCAAGAGAGCAGAACTCAAGACCATCGAGGATACAAAGCAGGCTGAAGCTGACGCCGCTTATGAGATCCAGAAGGAAAATCAGCGTAAGACGATCGAGGTCACAAAGACCAACGCCGACATCGCACGTCAGGAGAAGGAAGTCGACCTCAAGAGGAAGGAAGCTGAAGTTAAAGAGCAGGCTCTCGACGCTGAAGTCAAGAAGAAGGCTGAAGCTGAGAAGTTCGCAAAGCAGCAGGCAGCAGACGCCGCTCTCTATGAGAGACAGAGAAACGCAGAAGCTGAGAAGTTCGAACTCGAGAAGGCAGCTGAAGCCCGTAAGGTACAGGCTGAAGCAGACCTCTTCGCTAAGCAGCAGGAAGCTGAAGGTATCCGTAAGGTCGGTGAAGCTGAAGCTGCAGCAATCGCTGCAAAGGGTTTAGCAGAAGCTGAAGCTCTCGAGAAGAAGGCTGAGGCTATGAAGAAGTACGGCCAGGCAGCTATGATGGAAATGATCGTTAAGGCACTTCCTGAAATGGCTTCCGCTATCGCTGAGCCTCTGTCCACGATCGATAAGGTTACGATCATCGATTCAGGCAATGGCGGCAACGGTGAGTCCGGCGTAAGCACAATGGGAAGTTATGTTCCCAGCGTTCTCGCAAAGACGATCGAGTCCGTCAAGGAAGCAACCGGGATCGACATCAGAGAGATCATGAAGGCTAACACCTACGATGCAATGGTCAACAAGAACATCACAGTCTCCGGACTTGAGAATGTTCAGACTGTTAATGTATCTTCCAGCGAGGGTATCGTACCCGCAGCACCTGAAGCTCCCAAGGCTCCGGCTGCTCCCGTAGCACCCGCACCCGCTGCACCTGTCGCACCTGCACCTCAGCCGCCTAAGGGCCCTGAAGCTCCTCAGGCTCCGCAGGCACCTCAGGCACCCAACGGTCCGTTTATTCCTAACGGCCCCAGGTTTTAACCAAGACATCTAACTCATAGCTAGCGCGAAGAGTTGCCCCTTCGGAGGATTCCTCCGGAGGGGTTAATTATTTGCGGCGGGGGATCTTGAGACCCCGTTCCTTATGTGCTCAGCAAAGTACGCTTTTTTCGAAATTTCCGTACTCAAAATTGCAAATTGAGGGTAATGTGATTTTTTGAGTACGGTTTTGCAGGAAAAAACGTACTCATATGTACACAATGATATAAACACAGTGGGCAAGGTTTGAAATAGCACCTGCAGCCCTGCCGTCAAGGAAACGGCTGTTGCCTCGCCTTACGGCGTCCTTGACTGCAAGGCTTAGCAGGTGCTTGTGAGGATGGCATGATGGGGCAAGCCCCAACCGGGCATCAGCGATGCCGGTTTGCAAGTAAATCTACAGATTGGGATGACGGTTAACGCAGCAGAGCATTGAACCGAATATAAGCGAATTAAGTTTTGACAACAGATATCTGGTATCAAGAATTGTGTCATCGGCACTGTAAGTAAACATGAAATCCAGATCTTGAAGCAGTCCGGCATTTGTTAAGTTTCCAAACTTGATCTTCGAATCTCTGATATAGTCAGAAGAATTCATTATGCCGAAGTGTTCGTGGATTTTGCATGAGTCGATCTCTTTAAAATACGGAACAAAATCAGGGTAGACCGGTTTGCGCAACCCCTTGAGCATAACCTCTGGCTCATATTTGAACGGGATATCCATCTCGGTATAGAAGATTGCTATGCTTCGCTCAGCCGCTGAACGGTAATACGTTCCGTTGAAATAATAGTATTCAGGTTTGCTGTAGCCGGTGTTGGCATCATTTTTCAGACTGTCAAAATACTGCCTGTTCATTACTACAGGTGTATTTGCATCTATATACAGTGTTCTGACAATGTTTTCAGGTACAAGTTCCGGGACAGGATCTGCATACTTATATCGCCACATAGCTTCATAGACATCCAGTTCCCTTTCAAGCTCATTTCTCAACAGCATTTTCTCGTAGTAATCTTTGCCGGTTTGAGTGTCCGGACAATATCTATGGTTATCGACTATGATCCGTGACTTTAGTGAACCGTTCAATCGGCGTTCATGCACCTTAACTTTGGGCAGCTGTTCAAGCTGCTTGCGGCAATAGTTGATCTTAAGAGCCAAATACTCTTTTGGAATGTATCTGTTCAGGTATTTCATGGCAAGATTATACGCGTGTGCTTTGTCGGATATTTGTAAATAAATCCGACAAAATACGACAAAAACGACAAGCTCAAAAACCGGAAAAACACTTTCTGCAATGGTAAAGAAAAAACAAATAAAATACTACAATAAGTATTTGAAAAGTATTTGAAAGCACTGGAGTTTTGATTTTGCCGTCCTGTTATAATTCAGGTATCCGTATCCGGGGGTAAAGGAGCATGAGAAGACCAGGCAAGGCAAGACGGTTTATCGGCAATCTCTGTATCATATTGGCTGTTTTATTTACGGTATATATGTCCGTCATAATGGTCGGCAGGATCAATGCGGTCGTCTTGAAAGACTCATATATAAAGATATTTAAGTATGAACTGGTCATCTGTGCGGTCTTTCTTGTCCTGGCATTGGATATAAGAACCGGCTTTTTCACAAAACTGAGACCGAAGCTGTTGAAGGCATTGGGATGGATATTCCGTCTCGCGGTGATACTGACGGCAGGGTTTGTTATCTTCCTGTTTTCGCAAGTTGCCATAGGCGGGATGATAAGCATCCCGGGTTATGCCGACCATGCGATCGTTCTGGGTCTGGCTCTTCAGAACGGACAGCCGACGCCTGATCTCCTGGGAAGAGTAGATACGGCGGCTGAGTATGCCAGAGAAAACCCTAAGGCAACGCTTATACTGTCCGGTGGAAATCCCAATGAAAACGGACTGACTGAAGCGGCAGTAATGCGCGATCTCCTGATAGAACGCGGAGTTGCAGAAGACCGGATGATCCTTGAGGATAAGGCGGAGACGACAATAGCGAATTTCAGGAATGCGGCAGAGCTCGTTGATCCCGCTCAGCCCGTTGTTCTTATCAGCAGCGACTATCACATGGAGAGGGCAGAGCAGACGGCAAAAGATGCCGGATTTACCTATGTCATAAGAAGACCTGCCCCGTCGTCGGCCTATGAGTATGTCGCAAATGTCATGTGGGAAGTCATACAGAAGGTGAACCGGCTGATCTCAAAGTAAGAAAAGTTTCTTGTACCTGCCCAAATGAAAGAGGCTGCACCGGAACGGCACAGCCTCTTGAAGTTTTGGTTATTTTATCGGATTAACCGAAGAGTGTGAGCAGGATGCCTGCAGCAACTGCAGAACCGATAACGCCTGCAACGTTAGGACCCATGGCGTGCATGAGCAGGAAGTTGGAAGGGTTCTCCTTCTGGCCGAGCTTGGAAGCAACACGTGCTGCCATAGGTACGGCGGAAACGCCTGCTGCGCCGATGAGCGGGTTGATCTTCTTGCCGGACAGGAAGTACATAACGATACCGATGAGGAGTCCGCCGACTGTTGCAAAGGCGAAAGCGCAAAGGCCGATGATGATGATCTTAACTGTCTCGAGCTTGAGGAAGTTAGCACCAACTGCTGTAGCACCAACTGATGTACCGAGCATGATCGTTACGACGTTGCACATTGCGTTCTGTGCTGTGTCTGAGAGACGGTCTGTAACACCTGACTCTCTGAAGAGGTTACCAAGCATGAGGCAGCCCAAGAGAGGTGCAACGGAAGGGAGAATGAGAACGCAAACAACTGTTACGATGATAGGGAAGCAGATCTTTTCTGCCTTGGAGACAGGTCTTGTCTGCTCCATCTTTACCTGACGCATCTTCTTTGTTGTAAGAAGCTTCATGATAGGCGGCTGGATCATAGGGATCAGGGCCATGTATGAATATGCTGCGATAGCGATAGCGCCGAGGAGCTCAGGTGCGAGCTTTGATGTGAGGTAGATAGCTGTCGGGCCGTCAGCACCACCGATGATACCGATGGAAGCAGCACCCTGAGGATCGAATCCAAGGAGACAAGCTACTACGAATGCGAAAGAGATACCGAACTGAGCGCCTGCACCCATGAAGAAGGATGAAGGTCTGGAGATCAGGGGTCCGAAGTCTGTCAT
>CAMVGO010000054.1 GCA_947167045.1 uncultured Clostridia bacterium | reverse complement strand
GGCATGAAGTTCGGTTCACTCTTCGATGCTAACCAGACAATGGTTTCCAAGATGGATGACGGCAACTCCCTCGTTCAGGTTGTTTCCTGGTACGACAACGAGAATTCTTACACATCTCAGATGGTAAGAACAATCAAGTACTTCGCAGAGCTCGGCTAATAACTGACTTAAAGTACAAAACTTCAGAGGCTGCACTACGGTGCAGCCTCTATTTATTTGTTTAACTGAAGATGGGAACAGCCTGAAACCACAGCGGATGCCGGGCTTTTAGTCTGCTTTTTCAGAGAACGATCTCGACAACGGTTGCTTCCGGCAATGATAAGAACCTGAAAGGCAGGATGCCGCAGCCCAGTCCTCTTGAGATAAAGACTGTCGTGCCGCTGATGTCGTAGGTCCCCTGTACCGCGCCCATATTGGGAAGCTTATCGGTCTTTCTGAGTACGGTGAATTCGATCTTGAAAGGGAACTTCATCTGACCGCCGTGGAGGTGTCCTGACAGCATAAAATCAGGTCTCCCGGAGGGTTCGAGATGGATAAAGGCATCAGGGTCGTGAACGAGCAGAATGACAGGCTCGGAGCCGTCACAGGGCGGCATCTGCTGCCATACGCGGTTTTTCCTTCCGGTATCGGAGATGCCTGCCAGAGAGATTTTTTCGCTGCTCTTGCGAGAAGTGAGGTGAATAACCTTATTATCGATGCTCGAAAAACCGGACGCTTCAGGGGCGTTCTCAAGCCTGCAGTCGTGATTGCCGGATATGCCGTAGAAGGGAAGTCCGAGTTCTTTGCAGCATGCGCTTATATTACTAAGGTATTTATAGCCTTTGGGTGCATTTCCGGGAGAAGTGACGATGTCACCTCCGAATAAGACGGCATCAAGACCGCCTTCCGCGTGAGCTTTTCTTATGGCTTTACATAAGCGCTTAGAGGTGACCGGACACCATTCTGCGTGGATATCTGAAAAGAAAAAGAACCGGAGATCCGGAGTTTCCTGTGTCCCTTTTGAAGTCATCGGGAGCTTTTTGATCGCTATTTCACTGTCTGATGACCTGCCCCGGGATGAACGTTTCAATACTGTTTTGTCGAGATCAAGGAAGAACGGTTCGCAAAGACACCACAGGATATAGACCAGGATAAGACCTGCCAATACCAAAATAACCGGGTAAATCTTCTCCATTATGAGGACAGTTCTCCTTTTTTCTTAATTATATTATATGCAGTCCGCATTCGTGTGTTATAATTCATACAATCAAACTAGTATTTGTTAGGAGGAAATTTGGATGCCTAAGACAGAAATCACATACGAGATCGTCCAGCAGATCGGTGTTCTTAAGGAGAACAAGTCCGGTTGGCAGCGTGAGCTTAATATCGTAAAGTGGAACAACGGTAAGCCGAAGCTCGACATCCGTGATTGGGGCCCGAACCATGAGAAGGTCGGCAAGGGCATTTCTCTTGATTTTGAAGAATACAACACACTCAAGGCTTTCCTTGAGGAAGGTGACTTCACTTCTCTCGACGAGTAATCTCTCAAGGAATTACCCGGGATAAGTTGATTATTACTTTGAAGGCGCGTGCTAATGCGTCGTGATTCGGTATGAGAAGCGAAGAACGAGCAGGTATTATTTCAGTAGTAATGCTGTTTTTGTGGGGGACTCTGGTAGCAGAGCCCTTCCATATTTTTGCGCGTTTTATCGCGAGCGGCGTCACATATGCTTTCAAGGGATTAGGGGCAGGCGGAATAGTCATGTCCCTTGCGATATACTTTATCGTCGCAGCGGTCATCATACTGATGCAGAAACTCGCTTCGACGAAGCTCGGTGTATACATGCCGTGTGCGATATCGACGGTCTTTATAGCATTGCTGGTGGCAAAGAGCCTTATCAATTCGTCAGTTGTCTTTTCGGATGCCATATGTCTTGCGATACCGGCAGTTTTCGGAGTGATATTCTACATAACCAAATTTGAGAAGGGGCTTAAGTGGTTTACCGACATCTATACGTATGCCCTGGCTGTGGCTCTTCTCAATTCGCTCTTGTTCGTGCCGCTCTCAAAACTGAACGGCATTTTGGATAAATTCCTTTATATTACTAATTATAATGACCTGGACATTACGGGCAGTTTCAGCGGCCTGGCAGGGATACCTGAACTGGTATGGGGTTTCTTCCTTGCGGCATTCGCGGTACTGCCGATAATTTATCTTGCCACTTCGAGCAGGAGGAAATGATATGGAACAGTTGGACTTATTTTCGAGCTTGCAGGATACCGATCCCGTTCATGAGGAATATCTGGAACTTGTAAAGAAACTCAATCACTATGCAGAGCTTTACTATTCCCAGGACGAACCTGAGATATCGGATTTCGAATACGATACGATGAATAACAGGCTCAAACAGATAGAGAAGGAACATCCCGACTGGATAGTTCCGGATTCTCCGTCTGTCAGGGTCGGCTGGAAGGCCGAAAAGGGAGTTCTCGTAAAGCACAACGTCCCAATGCTCTCGCTCCAGGATGTCTTTTCAAAAGAAGAAGTATACGAGTTTGTGGAATCCATGAGAAACGAATTCGGCGATGAGGCCGAGTTCCTTGTCGAGACCAAGATCGACGGTCTTTCGATGGCCCTCCGTTATGAAGAAGGCGAACTTAAGCTCGCTGTTACGAGAGGCGACGGCATTACGGAAGGCGAAGATGTAACCATGAATGCCAAACAGATCCCGGATGTCGTAAAACAGATGAAAGAACCTGTCCCTTATATTGAGATCAGGGGCGAGGTCTACATGACAAGGAAAGCCTTCGAGAGCGTCAATGCAAAGGCTGAAGAAGAAGGAAAAAAGACTTTTGCCAATCCGAGAAACTGCGCTGCCGGAACATTGAGACAGACTGATACGAGGATCACAAAGGAAAGAGGATTGTCTCTTTTCATATTTAATGTTCAGGAAACTAAGGGCGTTACATTCAGTACTCATCTTGAAGGATATGAATACCTTAAGCGCAACGGCGTAAAGGTAATCGAAAACTGCTTTAAGTGCAGGACTGCGGATGAGGTCTGGGACGCGATCACGAAGATAGGTGAGATGAGAGGCGAACTCGAATACGATATCGACGGTGCGGTCGTAAAGCTGAATAATCTGTCCGAGAGATCAAAGCTCGGAAATACGATCAAGTTCCCGAGATGGGCCATAGCCTACAAGTATCCGCCGGAAGAAAAGGAGACCCGTCTTCTTGAGGTTGAGGTAAACACCGGAAGGACAGGGCGGGTTACGCCTGTTGCCATTTTTGAACCTATCAGCCTCTGCGGAACCATGGTATCACGCGCGACACTGCACAATCAGGACTTTATAGACCAGCTGGATCTCGGCATAGGCGATACGATCGTCGTATATAAATCCGGCGAGATAATCCCGAAGATAAAGGAAGTAAATAAGTCCAAGAGACCTTCTGAGTGGCAGGCATATAAGATGCCGGACAGCTGTCCGGTCTGCGGTCATAAGCTGGTAAGGGATGAAGGAGGCGCAGATCTTAAGTGCGTCAACATGATGTGTCCTGGAACGCTCGTAAACCGTATCGTAAACTTTGTGTCCCGCGACTGTATGGATATCAAGGGCTTTGGTACAGAATACATCAGAAAACTTGCAGAGGGCGGGTTCTTAAAGGATATCGCCGATGTTTTCGAACTTAAGGACAAGAGGGAAGAACTAATTGAGGAAAAGGTGCTGGGCCTTGCACACAATACGGATAAGCTTCTGGCGGCGATCGAGGCTGCAAGGGTGGAGACTCCTGCGGATAAGGTGCTGGCAGGACTCGGTATCCCCGGTGTAGGTAAAGCTACCGCAAAGGAACTGATCAGAACATTCGGTTCGATCAGCGCGATCGAGGAAGCAGACAGGGAAGCCCTTGTAAGCGTTCAGGACATAGGAGATATCTCTGCTGAAGCGATCTTCAGTTTCTTCCGTGATGAGGGGAACAGGGAACTGATGTCCCGGCTCAAGGCACTCGGGCTGAATTTCGCAAAAGAAGAAAATGAACTGCAGGGAACTGCGCTTTCAGGTCTCACATTCTGCATTACGGGAACGCTTGAGGGCATGTCCAGAAGTGAAGCCGAGAACCTCATCGAGAGCAACGGCGGAAAGCCTGTATCATCAGTGTCGAAGAAGACTTCCTATCTTCTCATGGGCGCTGATGCCGGCTCGAAAGAGCGCAAGGCCAGGGAACTGGGCGTTCCGATAATCAGTCTCGAAGAACTTAAGGAAATGATCGCCAAGGGTTGAGTTTATGGATATCAGTGAAGAGAAAGCAAGGATAAGAAAAGAGATAAGGAAGAGGAGATCCGCGATACCTCAGGATGTACTGGCAGGTATCGGCAAGGACCTTCCTGACTTCATCTTTTCGATCACAGATGATGAGCTCATGTCAAAGCTCGGGAACGCTAAAAGGATCGCGCTTTACAGGTCATATAAGGGCGAGGTGCCTGTCGACGGTCTGGCTGAGGCTTTCATGGCGAAGGGGATCAGATGCTGCTTCCCAAGGATCGAAGACGGAGAAATGGTGTTTTACGATTGCGGCAGTCTCGCAGATGAGAATTTTGAAGTGTCATCGATGGGAATTAAGGAACCCGTGGCTACGGCTGCTCCAGTGGCTCTGAAGGACATAGATGTTGTCGTGCTGCCTGCGCTTGCATATAATGAAGAAGGTACGAGATTAGGCGCCGGAGGCGGATACTATGACCGTTGTTTCGGAAGCATGGGTGCAGGAAGACCTTATCTGCTCGGTATCTGTTATGAATTCCAGATATGTTCGGATGTGCCCTCGTGCGATACTGACATCAGCGCCGATTTCATTGCGGTAATACCTGAAGAGGTATACGGAGATTAAGGATATATGCGGTACTTTATTGTAAATCTGGCTGCTCATCTGCTCGTTACGGTGATATTCATCGTCCTGACCTGCATCTGCGCCGGACGCAACAAGAGGAAGAAGACAAAGCATGTCCTCACGTATTTTTTCCCGATCGCATTTGCGCTTATTGCCATAGTCGACATTGCTCTCTATTCCGCTCCGAGACTGATGGACATCAACTCCATGATAAACAGCAATTACTACTACAATACCGGTACTGTCACAAAGATAGGTTTTATGAAGAACTACTTTGTGATCGACGGTGATTATTACTATGCCAATCCTCTGCGCAACACTCTTACCGAGGGTGATACGGTGAGAGTAAAGCACACCCAGTATTCGTTATATACGGTCGAATGGACCAAGGTAACCGACTCCGAACAGGAGGGTGAACAGGTTCCGGCAAAGGAAACTGAGTCGTAAAAAAATTGAGACTAGTCTCACGACCCCCGTATAGTCTCAATTTTCGGGTGTTTTTTTCATTCTGGAGCAATTTGTCCCCACAAACGCGGTTTTCGAATGTACACTTTCTTCATCAGTCAAGACCGAGGAGGTGAATACAGATGGAAAACCGTGATGTCAAAAAAGGCCAGGTGGAGATGTCGGTCGTATGCAGCGACTTGAGCCTGCTGGAGAATATCAACACGCTGCTCCAGAAAAAAGGCGTGATCGCAGTGGAAGACGAATATGGCGTTCTTCATTATATAGTCGACGGCAGGAGCAACAGATATGACGTTCCGGGCAGGGTGACGTCGATAAATCCACATAATACGACGGAGCAGGAAAGAGAGGCAGCTTATCTCGAACTGTGCATAAAGTCTGTATTAAGAGAATACGGATTCGACATGGCTCTGATGGGAACCATAATCATATCCAAGGCGCTCTTTACCGCTTTCAGGAACGGGATGCCGCTTCCGACGACCATGAAGGGACTTTATTGTGAGACCGGAAAAGAATTCAGCTTAAGTTATGAACAGTGTGAGCGGGATGTCAGATATGCGATAACAAGGAGCAGTCTCAAAAATATGAGGAGCCGTGCGGCTGTCAGATGCATACAGTCCAGGATCGAGAGAAGGCTGGGTTTTATGGATCCCTTGAATTAGAAAGGACTGCCTCATGGCGATGAGACAGTCCTTGAAGAAATCAAGTTAAAAAGTTGAGATTACTTCTTCTTGCCCTTCTTGGCATTTACCTTGTCCTTGAGAGACTTTCCTGCCTTGAATGTTGGAACTGTGGAAGCTGCGATCTTGATCTTGTCGCCTGTAGCGGGATTGCGTCCGCTTCTGGCTGCGAGCTTCTTTGTCTTGAAGGTACCGAAGCCTACAAGAACAACCTTGTCATTCTTTACGAGTGCGCCCTCGATAGCACCAAGTGTAGCCTTGAGAGCTGCTTCTGCATCCTTCTTGCTCAGACCGGTATCTGCTGCGATCTTGTCAATAAGCTGTGACTTGTTCATATGGGTTTCCTCCTATAACAGCCTCAAAAAGGGCCTTTTTATGATGATTTCATTATTGATATAACGCAAAGCGATGTCAAGAGTTTTTAGGCAAAAAAAGCACTAAATGATAGGGTTTCGGGACTTTTTCCGCATCAGATGACACATCCGGAAGGATATGAAAGCGCAAGTCCGCTGAGGCAATTGACGGGCAAATGGTAAAAACAGCGTTTTTATACAAGATTTATTTGTGCTTATAGTGTATGCTTGTGGTGCAAAAAATAAATCGGAGGTAACGAGATGGTAGTTACAAAAGATACGATCATCGGTGATATTGTAATGCAGGATGAGGGCATCGCTCCTATCCTCATGGCTTCCGGACTGCACTGCCTCGGCTGTGCAATGGCTTCCGGCGAGACCATTGAAGAAGCATGCATGGTTCACGGAATGGATTGTGATGCTCTTATCGAAGAGATCAACAACTATTTCCAGGCTAACGGCTGATAACCGGTACCGGAATATAATAATGTATAAAGGGGCTGTCCTTAGGACGTCCCTTTCTTTTGTCTTGAATTATGTCCGTGTCTTTAATATGAAGCGGCGAGGATTACTTCGAACTTTGTTCCTTTTCCGAGCGTGCTCGTGACATTAATCTCGGCATCATGCTTGTCGCATATGAGCTTGACGATGGCAAGACCCAAACCTGTTCCTTTGATGTTGACACCTGAATTGTGCGCCCTGTAGAAGCGGTCGAAGATCCTGGGGATATCCTGTTCGGGAATGCCGATGCCGTTGTCTTCCACGGTTATGTGGATCTTTTGGGTAACGATGTTTGCTGATTCTCCGGAGCGCCATGCCGTTATTACGATCTCGGCCTGAGGTCCCGTATAGTTGATCGCATTGGATATGAGATTCTCGAATACACGGGAAAGCTTGGCAGGATCTGCCTTGACGATCAGCGAGTCGCGCATGGGGAGATCCAATGTAAGATGCTTGTCTGTGTCTTCAAGATCCATCGAATACATCATTACGAGTTCATCGAGCATCTCGGCGATCGATACGGAAGTGTAGTGGAAGTCAGAATCGCTCGATTCCATTCGCGTGAGCTCCATGATATCCGATACGATCCTCTCCATCTGCTCGGAACGGCGTACGATATTGCTCAGATATGCCTGACGCTGTTCTGGATTCATGCTGTCCTGAGCGGAAAGCATCAGCTCGGCGTATCCTCTTATTGCGGTGATCGGTGTTCTCAGATCGTGCGAAACATTGCTAAGGACGTTCTTACGTGCAGCCTCGCCTTCCATGAGTCTCTTGTTCGTGATGACGAGATCGCGGTTGATCTCTGAGATGAATACGGTCTTTTCCCTTACCTGACGCTTGAGAACGGCAGCACTTCGTTTCAGTTCCTGCTGCTGGTTGATGTATGAGATGGCCAGGATGATCTCGGCCGTGATGGCAAATACTGCAAAGAGATTGCTGTATGTCGGAATAATCGAAGCGATCATGTTATCCAGCAGGATGGACAGATAAAGAACGAAGAACATCAGACTGTAAAGCAGTGCGAAAAGAAGACTCCGCTGGTTCTCCTTGTTATAGAAGAACAGATCGATGAAGATGCCGAACATTACTGCCGTTATGGCAAACATCAATGCCACGAATTCGGGAAGAAGGAAGCCGGATACAAAACTGAAGAAGAAATAGGCGATAAGGAATAAAAGACCTATCGCGAAAACGAGGAAGTGAATATTCTTCAGGAAAAAATATTTGTTTCTCGTCTTTGTTCCCGCAAAGAACTGTGAGTTTTCAAAAAAGCATGCGGCGGAGGAGACGATTATCAGGATATACCTTAGATCTGCCCGGACATGACTGTTGACTGCCAAAAACCGCGCGTCATCCAGATAATAGAAAAGGATCGCTGCAAAGCTTATGAAGAAACAAAGGAACAGCCACCTGTTTTTTGTGGAGTTGAGAATGATGTGTGATACAACGGCGATGGCTACGATCGACAATACTATTACGATCGCAAAGTGACCGCCCGTAATCGCCGTGCGTGCATCGTTTGCTGCTGCGGTTCCTATGATCGGGTCTGAAAGGATGCCGGGATTGGAGACATTGGAATCGCAGGCTATGATGATCACCAGATCGATCTTTCCGTCCTCGTTTGGAAGCAGTGTGCAGTAATCCGCAAATGCATTAAGGTTAAAGAACGGCCAGTTGGTTCCGATACGTTCCATGAGATCGCCGTTGCAGTATACCCAGGCAGCACCGTTGAATCTGTGGAACGTGAGGGTTAGGGAACGGATGCTTGGATCGCACTCGAAATGCCCGATATATGCGGCACAGTAACAGTCGTTGTTATCAATGGAAAAGTGCTGGTATTCGATATCCCCGGTCTTGTTCTGCCAGTCGGGTGAACCGTTGTAATCAAACCATCCGCGCCATGAGTCAGTGATGCTTATCCTGTTATTATATGTCCTGTGCTTGAGGAGAACGGAGGACGGCCAGGTGGAAACATCACCATCCATATCGTAGCCGGATGTATTGTCCAGACTTGTCTTTGCGACTTCTGGTGTCAGGTTTGGAATGAATGTCCATCCGCTGTTGATGTGATCGCTGTAGATGCCGCCGCTGGCCAACTCACTGCTCAGCACGATTGCTCCGCTTTCGGAGATCTCTTCAGGCGAATCACTCGCAAAACTAACGGAGATAGCTATAATTCCGGCCAGAACGAACATCAGGAGAAGGGCGAAGATAAAAGCGACCATGGTACCGCTGAAGGTCCTGCCGTGATTATCCAGACCCGATAGCCTGACATTTAATGATCTGCTGTGCTTGTATTGTGCCATTCCCTGAAATGATTAAGCGGGACTATGACAGCCCCGCATTAATTTAAAACGATTTCTTCTGATCAGAACTGTGTGTTCATACTGTTCTTGACCGGCGGATAAGCGAAAGAGTAGCCGATGCCCCACTCGGTCTTTACGAACGTGATCTCCGGTGCGATCTTCTCCATCTTTTTACGCAGATAAGAGATGTTTACCATTACGAGATGGTTGTCACACGGTGAATCATCGCCCCATACATGGGAATAGATCCTGGTGAAAGGAACTATGACGTTAGGTGTCTCTGCGAGGAGGCAGAGAATGTCGAACTCACGGTTCGTAAGATGCAGAGGCTTCTCCTTAAGGGTAACCTCACGTGTCTTGATGTTGATGCGGAGCGGCGGATATTCTACCAGGAATCCCTCGCTCTTCATGTTGCGCTTGATGTGAACATTGATACGAAGGCTCAGCTCAGGCAGTGAATAAGGCTTGGTGATGTAGTCGTCTGCGCCAACCTTAAATCCGTTGATGACATCTTCCTGCTGATCCTTTGCTGTAAGGAAGATGATAGGACAATCCGTATATTCCTTGATCTTGGGTGCAAGATCAAAAGCGCTTCCGTCGGGGAGCATTACATCAAGAACGATGCAGGAAAAATTATGAAGCTTTATCTTTTCGATAGCTTCAGCACATGAGGAAGCGGTAACAACATCGTAACCCTCACTCTCGAGGAAATCGCGGTTGAGAACTAAGATATCGCTGTCATCATCTACAAGAAATACTTTTTGCTTTGCCATTAAAATACCTCCCGTTTAAATTATTATTCCTTTAGCTATCTGCCGGATATGCCGGCACACTGTTTTACATGATAGCAATTTTTTGATTTTCACAGAGTAAGTATACAACACGTCAAAGTGTTTTTATATAGTTAAATGTAATAAGTTACAATTAATTTTTGTTTAAGACCGGTTGTGTAATGCGTAGAAAATATGTTCGTTTGATGTTATTATATGCAGCATGAAGAGGATTATCTTTCACATTGACCAGAACTGCTATTTTGCTTCAGTGGAGATGATATCAAGACCGGAACTCATAAATGTTCCGATGGCTGTCGCTGGTGATGCAAAGGTCAGGCACGGTATCATTCTCGCCAAGAACGAACCGGCAAAAAAGTACGGCATAAAGACCGCCGAAGCGATATGGCAGGCGCAGGCAAAATGTCCTGATCTTGTGCTGGTCGATGCCCACCATGAGAAGTATGTGTTTTATTCAAAAAAACTCAGGGAGATGTATTCGGAATATACCGATCTGGTAGAACCGTTCGGACTTGATGAATGCTGGCTCGATCTGACGGGGATCGTCTGTGATTACGCGCAGGCTGAGGAACTTGCGCTTGAGATAAGGAACAGGGTTAAGGAAGAATTCAAGCTTACCTGTTCTGTCGGAATAAGTTTCAATAAGGTGTTTGCAAAACTCGGAAGCGACTACAAGAAGCCTGACGCGACGACCGTATTCAGCGATGAGGACTGGCAGGAAAAGATATGGCCGCTGCCTGTGTCAGATCTCCTTTTCGTCGGGAAACATACCGCCGAAAAACTCTCAAAGATAAACATAAACACCATAGGTGATCTTGCCGGAACAGATGAAGGATACATCAGCAGATATCTCGGCAGAGCGGGCATTACGCTCTGGCAATATGCAAACGGAATGGATGATTCCCCGGTTGCGGAATCGGGGTTTAAACGCACTCCGAAATCGATCGGCAATTCGACAACGACAGCTGAAGACATGACCTCTGACAGAGAGATCGAGAAAACCCTGCACATGCTTTCAGAGAGCGTTGCCGGAAGACTCCGCAAGCATTCGCTTAAAGGCAGTGTAGTGCAGATAACCGTAAGGGACAGGGATCTGGGGATCTATGAAAAGCAGCGCATCCTTTATAAGCCGACAGATGATGAAGGAGTTATCTTTGCAGCTGCAAAAGAACTTTTCAAAGAGTCGTATGACTGGAAGAAGGGCGTCAGGAGTATTGGCGTCAGATGCACAAAACTCGTCAGTGACAGCTGCGGAGAACAGCTTTCCATCTTTACTGAAACGCAGGTGGCAGAGCGCGACAGCAGGCTCAATAAAGCCATAGATGATCTGAACAGGCGATATGGTTCGAGTGTGATAAAAAGCGCGGCGGAAGCTGAACCCGTGCCGGGAAAGAACCGGACGGCAGGGACCATGTCAGACCCGTTTCACCCGGAGGACGGTCTTTGATGATAACGGCAAACAGGTATTTCAGGGAATTGTTCGGACACAAGATGTATAAGGCTTCCGTCAGTCTGGGTGTCACATGTCCGAACAGGGACGGGAGCAAAGGTACGGGCGGATGCATTTTCTGCTCGGAAGGCGGTTCCGGTGAATTTGCTGCCGGATGCGTATCAGGCAAAACTGTATCTGAGCAGATAAAAAGGGCTGTCGACCAGGTCAGTGAGAAAGCCGGAAAAGAAGCAGGATACATCGCATATTTCCAGAGTTTTACGAACACATATTGTGATCCCGTTTTCCTGGAGAGAGTTCTTGAAGAGGCATCTTCAGCTGAAGGTATAGAAGCTGTCTCTGTCGCCACAAGACCCGACTGTCTTGGACCGGAGATACTTGATGTGCTTGAGGCACAGGCGAAGCGTATGCCTCTCTTCGTCGAGCTTGGTCTTCAGACATCAAACGATGAGACGGCCCGTTTCATCAACCGCTGCTATGAGACAGAAGAATACATCAGTGCCGTAAGGGCATTGAAGGACATAGGCGCAAATGTCATCACACACATAATCTTCGGCCTTCCGGGCGAGACGCGCGAAATGATGATGGAAACAGTCAGGACATGCGTCGGTGCCGGAAGCGACGGATATAAGTTTACCTGCCTTTATGTGCTGAAAGATACGCCTCTGGAAAAACTCTTTGCCGATAATGAAGTTGAGATACTTGAGATGGAAGAGTATTTTGATATTGTAGAAGAAGCTATAGGACTGCTGCCTGAAACGGCCGTTGTCCACAGGTTCACGGGGGACGGCCCGAAGAAACTGCTCATTGCTCCGGAATGGACAAAGAACAAGAGGCAGGTCGTCAACTATATCAACCGGAGGTTCGGTCTATGAAGAAATATGTACAGCAGACTATGAATGCCGTTCAAAAGTATATCGACGGGGAGATGAAAAACGCGCCTGTGGAAAAGACCCGCGAAGTTCTTGCTGAGTTTGAGACGAAGATCGCATATTTCCAGCATGAGAGACTTATCCACCTTATGGTTACTCTGGCATTTGCCGCCTTTCTCCTGTTTTCGATCTATTGTCTGTTTGTGCTTCCCGTTTCTTTCATTATCTCGGGTATCCTTCTGGTTCTTATCTTTTTCGGTCTTACGATCGGATATGTCATGCACTATTACTTCCTCGAGAACAGCGTGCAGAAGATGTACCATATGAGAGATGACATAAGATCGTTTCTTGATAAAGAAAAAGTAATCTGAAAAATTGAAAGCATACGTTTTTGTTTGGCTTTTACACTGCAATGTGTTACATTATTGCGGTGTGGAGGGTGATTATGCCTACAATAGTTAAATACATACTCGTTTTTTTCATATCCATGGTTCCGATAATCGAGCTCAGAGGTGCAGTTCCGATCGGAGTCACTTATTTCGGGCTTAACGAATACGTCACCCTCGCCGTATGCATTATCGGCAACATGATCCCGGTTCCGTTCATATATCTGTTCGGCAGAAAGATCCTTGAATGGGGAGCCAAGCTCAAGCACGGCAGCGGTCTTTTCAAATGGGTACTCCAGAAGGGCGAGAAAGCAGGAAAGAAGCTGACCGCCAATTCGGAGAAGAGCGGAGCTTTTATAGCTCTGATGCTGTTCGTCGGAATCCCGCTTCCCGGGACAGGTGCCTGGACGGGAACCCTGGCTGCTTCCATGCTCGACTTCGGAATGAAGAAGAGTGCCAAGGCTGTTATGGCCGGAGTTCTTATGGCCGGTATCATAATGCTCATAATCAGTCTGTTCGCAAAAGCGGGCATAACTTCTGTCTCGGATCTGTTTTGATCCCGTAATCTGATTCACATATAAAACAGGATTTTAAGCCGTTGTTCACAAAACGGCAACACTTTGATATACGAAGAATTGTGCATGTTGCACAACCAAATGATTTTCATTTGGTATCTCTGCGATATTGCGAAGTGAAAGGGCAGCATATATCATTAAGCTAGCTCCAAGGAATACGGAAGCGATAACTTCCAAGTCCGAGGAAGGCCGCCCGAAGCAGATGATCGAGCAGGCGCAGGGAAGAACCAGAGTGGTAAAAAACTTGTGGCGAAGCCGTGGAAACGAAGCTGAAGATGATAATATCGAAGGTGGATACAAAGTCCGAGAGAGGAAGCTGAGGGAGTGACGAGCGAGTGGTTGAAGGTGTCTTAGGACATGCAAGCCACAGGTTGTAACAATTAGTTGATTCGGTATTCGGAACCGCGAGTAGGTGAGATGTCACCATCGACAGGAGAGAACCGATGCCGCGGCGGATGTTACACCGGATCGTGCAAACCGAGTAGCCGATATGGCTGTCGAACTGCAAGCGTCAATAAGCTGTTATGGCAGATGCGAAGCAGACCTGAATCGAATAGCGTGAAGTTCGGTGAAAGGAAACATGAAATGCACGGTGTGATAGAGGGTCGCAGCAGATCGATTAGTTGTGACGATATCACATAAAGCTCGGGTAGGTTTAGTAAAGGGCCTTTTGGTAGGAAGGAAGTGCGTAGGAAGATGAGCGTGAATGCGTGGTCTTTGTAAGTAATCTAATTTGGTTCGTTGGAGCAAAAAACGAGATCCCGGTGATTCAGGTCATCGGGATCTTTTGTGTTTGAGATATTATTTTCTCTTGGGTATCTGGGCGATGTAAGGAAGGTTTCTGCCTATCTCGTCATGATCGAGGCCGTAACCTGCGAGCCAAAGATCGTTGATCTCGAATCCGTAATACTTGACCGGTATCGTAATAAGCAGTCTGTCGGGATTGAGAAGCATCGTGCAGAGCGTGATGTCTGCAGGTTTTTTCATCTCAAGATTCTGGATTATGTAGGCGGTCGTAAGACCGGTCCTTATTACGTCTTCGACAACGAGTACGTGCTTATTGGTGATATCGATATCGACATCCTTTATTATCCTGACTATGCCTGTCTTTGATGTTGTATCCGGGATATTTGAAAAGCCGATCATATCGATCTTTACGGGAAGATCGATCGCTCTTGTAAGATCGGAAAGGAAATATAAGGAGCCGCGGATGACGCCGATAACGACAAGTTCTTTGTCCTTATAGTCTTCAGTTATCTGTGCTCCGAGTTCTTTTACTCTGGCTTTGATCGTTTCTTCGCTGTAGACAACGTGTTCGATATTGAGTGTTTCTTCGAGATTAGCCACTTAGATCAATCCCCCTGGGTTGTATCACCCTGGCCCCCGAATTGTTTCAGACGGTCCAGGAGTTCCATGAAATCCTTCTTATAAACGATACGGATGTTTGTGCCGGGATATAGTTCCCTTACAAGACGCATCTTCTTGTTTTTCTTAGTCACATAACGCTGATCCATCGTCGTGAGTTCAAGATACAGATTAAACTTTGGCAGGTAGAAGTCCGGAGATATCGCCATGGTGACATTGCCTTCGGCGTCCCATTCGACGGGAAACGTCTTGGGCTCATAAAGCCATTCGATGTTGTACATCGTCAGTATCTTGGCGAACTCTTCTTCAGTCTCATTTTTGAAAACGACTTTACGCGTCTGATGGTCTATGGTACCTGATTTTTTGTTGGATTGTGCGAGTCTGACTCTGATATCGTGCTTTCTGGCCAGTTCGATTATCGAATCGACGCATTCATCGACGCTAAGCCTGTCGGTGTTGAGGATAAGGTCAAACTGCTCCGGATTGGTAATATCAGCTCCGTAAACTGTGCGGACGAATTTTCTGTGCTTGCGGTCGGCTATGTTGAGAACCTCAACCGCTTCATCGGCCGTAATCCTGTACTGCCGGGCTATTAAGTTGAGACGCGTGGTCTCGCTAGCAATGACTCTAACATGAATTGTTCCCGGGAACCCTGCAAGCAGAACACTGCCTCCCATTCCGAGGATGACAAGATTTCTGTCCTTTGCCTGGGTTGCCATCTCACGGATCCTCTCGACGAGTATGTCCGCATATGTTCTTTTGCCGCCAGGAACTGTTGTCGAAAAGAATTTGGCGCTCTCGTTCAGTCTGTCAAGAGTTCCGCAGTTTATCTCTCCAAAGAAATTCTCGAGTGCGTATTTGCGCGATATCACCTTTGTGCCGAGGCGTAAGGCAAGTTCCTCGGCGATCTCATCGCCTAAACTTCCGTTCTGCCTTGAGATTGTGATTATCGCCATAAAAACCCCCAAAAGGACCTGATATGACAATTATACCCCAATAATATAGGTGCTCAAAATGCGAAAAGAAGCAAATCTGATAAAAAACCTGATAAAAATGCAGAAATCTGTTTGACTTTGAATAAACGATTAGTTATAATCTTGCGTGCTTAAGGCGTAATTGCCATCTTAGCTCAGTTGGTAGAGCAGCTGATTTGTAATCAGCAGGTCGTGGGT
>CAMVGO010000053.1 GCA_947167045.1 uncultured Clostridia bacterium | reverse complement strand
AAATCTTCAATAACGATATCAGAAGGAAAGCCAAGATATCGTTTTCTGAGAAAAAACCTAAATAACGATATCAGAGGGCAAGCCAAGATATCGTTTTCTGAGAAAAAACCTCAATAACGATATCAGAAGGAAAGCCAAGATATCGTTTTCTGAGAAAAATCCTCAATAACGATATCAGAGGAAAAACCAAGATATCGTTTTCTGTAATAAACACAGAATTACGATATCAGCTAGAAGACGAAAGTCTCTTAATCAGGATATTTCTCATTCACTGATCCATTCGAAACAAACGGCCTCTTGAATATGATAAGGAGAATACCAAATGAAAAATACGCTTAAAGATAGGATTGATTACAGATACCAATATATTACAAGTATGATTGAGCAAATTGAGAAACGAATAAAGTCCTATCCTGAAGGTCGAATACATATTAAACATAATAAGAGTAAACCTCATTATTATCTGCATGTAGGTGAACATTGTGGTATTGAAAAGTCAATTAGAAACGATGACGTCCTTATAGAACAGTTGCTTCAGAAACAATATCTAGAAGAAGTTCAAACCGCATTGAAAAACGAAAGTGATTTGTTAAAGCGAATAAAGAGAAAATACCCTGAAACAATTGCAGAGGATATCTACGAAGGATTAAGTGATGACCGCAAAAAATATATCAAACCCATTGTCCCAACTGATGAGCAATTTATTGAAAGGTGGCAAAAACAGCCGTATACACCAAAGCCGATATCAGATGATGTTCCCAAGTATAAAACAAAGCGGGGAGAGTGGGTAAGATCCAAATCGGAAGCGCTTATCGCTGACAGACTCTTTGCAGCCAGCATTCCTTATAAATATGAGTGTCCGCTTACTTTTAAGGTGGATGATAGACTGGTAACTATCCATCCTGACTTTACGATCCTGAGAGTAAGCGACCGCAAGATACTCTATCTGGAACACTGCGGTAAGATGGGTGATCCGGAATATGTTGAAGAAATGGTCAACAGAGTTAATGACTACATCAAGGGCGGTATATATCAGGGTGACAGGTTATTCTTTACCTTCGAGACATCTAAGACACCACTGGATCTTGAGGTCCTCGATAAAATGATCGAAAAGAACTTCCGCTGACAGCGGAGAAAACTCAACAAAAGATCTTTCGTTGACAGCGGCGAAAACCAAACTAAAACAGACCCAGCCAAAACAAACGTCCAACCGTCATCTCCAAACGCGAAAAGCGCAGCACCCACAGAATCACGCTTACCCCAAAACACTCATCACCGGCATCTCAGATGCAGGGGGTGCCATGCACCCTTGCACACAAAACAGCGCCTGCATTGCGCGCTGTCAAGGCCGTCATATGGCGAGGCAAAGCTGCGTCTTGACAGATAAGCGCAAACCCGCCACATGGCGAGGCGAAAGCCGTGCCTTGACAGGTAAGCGCAAGGCAGGTGCTATCAAAATAAAGTAAAAGGAAGAATTAAACCTGATTCTCAGTCTTTACTTCAGCGTCGGGCTTAATCTCGATGTCGTAATCAGGACTCTGCAGTCTGTCGACAAAGAATCTTTCGGACAGCGGTTTGTCGTAGAAGAAAGACTGGAAGAGATTACAGCCGCACATGATGAGATCGTCTGCTTCCTTCTGGGATCCGACGCCTTCGCAGATTACTTTATAGCCGAGCATTCCGGCGAGGTTGATCATGTCGTTTGCGATTATGCGGCCCTTGGGATCATCAGGGTCGAATCTGTCAGCGTCGATCTTAACGTAACTTGCATCGATATCGTGCAGCATGGTGAGAGTTGACTGGCCTGTGCTGAACTTGTCTAAAGTAACGAGTACGCCGGCTTCGCAAAGCGTGTGGCTTACATCTTTGAGGATGGGCATCCTCTGGGTGAAGTCAGGCTCGGAGAACTCGATTCCGATGAGGTTGTGTTCCACGCCATATCTGTCGATGACCTCAAGGATGTTGTCGGCGATGGAAGAGTTGAAGAGATTACGGCCTGAGAAATTGACTGTGATGGGAACGAGCGAAAGTCCCTGCTCCTGCCACGATTTGATGTTCTTGCAAACATTCTCTAGTACGTAGAAATCGATCTTTGTTACGATGCCCGAATCGGTTGCCAGAGTGATGAATTCCTGGGGCGACATGATCTTGCCGTCCAAAGGCCAGCGCGCAAGAGCTTCTGCGGCATGGATGGTCGGCTTGTCCTCAAAACTGATGACAGGCTGATAGTAGATGAGGAATTTGTTCTCATTAAGAGCTCTGGTAAGAGTCTCGGTGTTGTTGTGGTTTTTCTCGTTGATCTCTTCGGTGTAGTAGACGATGTCGATGTTGTTCTTTTTCGAATAACTGAAAGCCTGGGAACATTCGCCCATGACGTGATTGCCGAAGCGGTGGTTGGGACGGATAGTCGTTATGCCGGCCCTGCAGCTGAAAACGTGTTCGAACCTGTCGCCGCCGTATGTAAGAGAAACGGGGACAGAAGCGATGAACTTCTCGAGTTCGGGAAGACGTGATGTGATGAGGACTACAACGAAGTTGTCGCCGCCGAGGTGAACGGCGAATTCGCCTCTGTCTTCATCAGGGAAGTTGTTGAGCTTTGCGCCAAACATCTTGATGGCGGAGCCTGCGATGTCGGAACCGAAATATCTGTTAAGCTGGTTTACATGCTTGATGTTGATGAAAGCGACGGAATATTTGGTGGCGGTTCCCGATGCGAACATATCGTCAAATCTCGTGAAGAGATAGTTGGCATTGCGCATTCCGAATTCGACGTCGTTGTTGTAGAGGAAAGAATACTGGCTGCTGAGTCTTGAGACGGTGATCTTGTTTGCGACGCTCGTCTTGAAGACGACCATAAACTCTTCCTGTTCGACGGTGAATTGAGGAGGGAACTGCTTATAGGTAAACCTTACGACAGTCGTTACCGAGTCGTCACTTCCGAGGGGAACTTCAACGAATTCGTTGCCGACGTTGTCGGACAGATAATCCACATTCTTGGAGATGGGTTTGCCGCTGATTATCTGCGTATCCTCTATCTTTGCGATCGAAAGAAAGTCAGCGTATTTTGCGAATTCTTCTGTGAATCTGCAATCGACGCATTCGTCGAGAGTTTCGAAGAAATTCTTGATGTCCGGAGTGCCGACGCCCATAACCTAACCCTTTTATTTATTAGCATCTATTTTAGGACACTAAAATGCATAAAACAACGAAGAATAATAATTATCAAAAAAACAAGATAAAGAGGCAGATATGAACAGCAAAAAGAAAAGACAGATGGATAAGACCTTCAGACAATATATCGGGATAAGAGGAGAAGATGCTGCGGCAAGACTTCTGGAAGAAAGAGGATATGTAATCCTGCAGCGGAACTACACTGTCCACGATGTCGGGGAGATAGACATAATCGCGGAGAAGGGAGATGATATCCACATTTTTGAAGTCAGGACGAGACGCAATATCGGAAGTTTCCCTGACTCCGCGGAATCGGTCATCTATTCGAAAAGGATGAAGGTGATAAGGACGGCCGAACGATACATCGAAGAGAATCAGCTGTACGGCAGGAATATCGTTTTCGAAGTGATAAAGGTTACGCATGACAGAGACGGCAACATTCTGAATATTGATTTTGTACCGTTCTGACTGACGCGAAAGGTGAGCCCAGTTGAACGATGCAGAGCGAAAAGACGATGCCTGTTTTCAGGATAACGAAAAACAGATCCCGGCACTTTCACAAGTACCGGGATCTTTAAGTGTCGTTGTCAAGCGTTGTCGGTTTGTTGGTCTGTTACTCAGTCAGTCTGACATCCATTAAGCTAGTCTCGGATCGCTCGAGCGCGGAGCATTGAACTCGTTTCTCTTCTTCGCCTTGACGAACTTAACGATCATGGCGGTGATGACGATAATGAATATCACTGCCGTGATGATGACCGGCAGGAACGAGATGAACAGATTAAGCAGCCTCTTTGAAGGTGTGGGGTTCATCTTTGATACTGCATCGTCGACCGAGTATGTAAATGCGTTATTGAGCGCAAGTCCGGCATCTGCTCCGTTTCCGATGTCCTTTGTGATAATGCTCTTGAAATTGCTGTACCAGGAGTTCGTGAGGAACGGATCCGTCAGGTCGCCCTGGACGGCTTCGAGCTTAAAGCCCTGAGATGACTTTCCGGCTTCAGCTTCAGGTATCGAGCATACAACAACGAGATGTTGTTCGTCATTGAAGTTCTTGACATACATATCGTATGTGTACTTTGAGAGGTTGCTGTAATCTGACTTCCAGTCCTCTTCGTATACTGTGTAGACGACAGGGCAGATGCCCGTGGTCTCCTGGTATTTCTTCAATGTCTCAGTGAGGGAACCGCTGCTGAAGATGATCCCGGCATCGTCATGGACTGCCGGTGCATCCGAGTATCTGGGATTGAGCTTCAACGGTGTCCTTGACTGGACCGTGAGACTTACTACAAAGGTTGCGATAACGGACAGTATGGATACCGCAATTATCGACAGGATCGAATTCTTCTGTGATCTCGGACCGTTGAGATAAGCATCGGTGCCATCGTTGTAATCTCTAAGATGGCGCTTTGATCCGGGATAGTAACGCATCCTGGCATTAGAACCGTGATAACCATAAAAACCACCGCCGCTGAAACCGCCGCCGCCTGAACCGCCGCCTGATGCATGTGGCATAAATTTTTCCTCCCTTATTCCGAATGTTTCCGTTTTCTTATTCCGAGATAAATTATATCAATTATCCGTGAGATTTTCCATATAAATCGTACCGGAAAGCCCGAAAACAGTGCGATGTAACAATTCCGGCATCCCTTGTTTTGCCCGATTTGAGCCATGCGAAACCGCGCAGGCTTGTGCAACGTGCCGAATTTGCCTGAAAATGCATTTTCGTCAGGAAGAAATGCCATTTTACCAAGTTTTATTTATTGCTTTAAAAACGCAATAGACTATAATTGTTGAGGTTTTGAGGGGGAGACCCTCATTCAAAATGCAAGATTCGATTTGCAAAATTTCATTTTAAGGAAGGTTGGCCGATCATGAAGGGTTACCGTGAGATGACAAAAGAAGAGCTCGTTTCAGAGAGAGGTGCGTTGATCGAACGCTATGAGAAGTGCAAGGCGATGGGACTTTCTCTCGACATGACACGCGGAAAGCCCTCGCCGGTCCAGCTCGATCTTTCAAACGACATATATGACACGCTCAAGGACGGTTTCAAGACCGCCAAGGGTCAGGATAGCAGAAACTACGGCATCGCAGACGGTATCGAAGAGATAAGGGCAATCTTCGCAGAGATCCTCGGCACCGATAAGGACAACATCTTTATGGGCAATTCCTCATCGCTCAACCAGATGTTTGATGCGATCATGCGCGCCATGGTCTTCGGCGAAGTCGATTCACCCAAGCCCTGGTCACAGGTAGAGGGAAGAAAGTGGCTTTGCCCCGCGCCCGGTTACGACAGACATTTCAGAGTTACGGAGACAATGGGTTTTGAGCTCATCGCCGTTCCCATGACGGAGAACGGTCCTGACATGGACGTTGTTGAAGAACTCGTTAAAGACGATAATGTAAAGGGTATCTGGTGCGTTCCTTGCTACAGCAATCCCGACGGTGTCGTTTATTCCGCAGAGGTATGCGACAGGCTCGCAAAGATGGAGACTGCTGCACCTGATTTCAGGATCTTCTGGGACAATGCTTATGTCGTTCATCACCTTTATGAAGACAGAAATACATGGGGAAAGCTTCCCGACATGCTCTCGCTCTGCGAAAGCTACGGACATGCAAACAGGGTATATGAGTTTGCATCTTCTTCCAAGATCACATTTGCAGGCGGCGGTATCTCCTGCTTTGCAGCAAACAAGGACAACATGACATATACGAAGAAGTTTCTTAATGCGCAGACGATCTGCACCAACAAGGTCAATCAGCTCGCGCATGCAAGATTCCTTCCCGATGCCGAAGCGGTTTATGCACACATGATGAAGCATGCCAAGATCCTCCGTCCGAAGTTTGAGGCGTGCCAGAAGGTCCTCAATGAGGAACTCGGTTTTGGTAAGGATCTTTTCCACTGGACCGATCCTAAGGGCGGTTATTTCGTAAGCTTCTACGCTATGCCCGGTACGGCTACAAAGGTCGTTTCCATGTGCAAGGAGGCAGGCGTCGCACTTACGCCCGCAGGTGCAAGCTTCCCTTACGGCAAGGATCCTTCAGATTCAAACATCAGACTCGCTCCGTCATTCCCGGGCGTTGAAGATATCGAGAAAGCAGTGAGGATCCTCTCGATCTGTGCTAAAATCTCTGCATTGGATAAATTGTTGGAGGAATTGGCGTAATGAAAGATACTTACGAGAGCCCGTTAAACTCCCGCTACGCGAGCAAGGAGATGCAGTACATCTTCTCGCCCGACAAGAAGTTTACAACATGGAGACTTCTTTGGATCGCTCTTGCCGAGGCCGAAAAAGAACTGGGCCTTAACATCACTGATGAGCAGATCGCGGATCTCATTGCTCACAAAGATGACATCGATTATGAGGATGCTGCTGCAGAGGAGAAGATCCGCCGTCACGACGTAATGGCTCACGTCCATTCATATGGCAAGCAGGTTGCAGGTTCCGGCGCTGACCGAATCATCCACCTTGGTGCGACATCCTGCTATGTAGGCGACAATACGGACATCATCATTATGAGAGAAGCCCTTGAACTCGTTAAGAAGAGACTTGTCGTCCTCATCTCAAAGCTCGCTTATTTCGCTGACGAATACAAGGCTATGCCGACTCTGGGCTTTACCCATTTCCAGCCCGCACAGCTTGTAACTGTAGGTAAGAGAGCTACACTCTGGCTCCAGGATCTCGTTCTGGATCTTGAGACTGTTGAGAATGCAATTGCTTCTTTGAAGCTTCTCGGATGCAAGGGTACGACAGGCACACAGGCTTCGTTCCTTGATCTTTTCGACGGCGATCACGCAAAGTGCGTCGAGCTCGACAAGAAGATCTGCGCAAAGATGGGCTTTGAGTCCTCTTACTATGTATCCGGCCAGACATATTCCAGAAAGATCGATTTCACTGTTCTTTCGGCACTTGCAGCTATTGCTCAGAGCGCTCACAAGTTCTCCAACGACATAAGACTCCTCCAGCACCTGAAGGAGATCGAGGAGCCTTTCGAGAAGAACCAGATCGGATCTTCCGCAATGGCTTACAAGAGAAACCCGATGAGATCCGAGAGGATCGCATCTCTTTCGAGATATGTTATCGCTGACGTTCTTAATCCTGCCATGACATCTTCAGAGCAGTGGTTCGAGAGAACGCTCGATGACTCCGCAAACAAGAGGATCTCAGTGCCTGAGGCTTTCCTTGCCGTTGACGCGATCCTCGGTATCTATACGAATGTCGTTTCCGGTCTTGTCGTTTATCCCAAGATGATCGAGAAGCACATCCTTGACGAGCTCCCGTTCATGATGACCGAAAACATCATGATGGAAGCAACCAAGAAGGGCGGCAACCGCCAGGAACTCCACGAAGTTATCCGCCAGCTTTCAATGCAGGCAGGTTCCGTCGTTAAGAATGAGGGCAAGCCCAACGATCTTCTCGAGAGGATCGCCGCAGAGCCCAAGTTCGGCATGACAATGGATGAGCTCATCAAGCTCAGAGACCCCAAGCTCTACATCGGCCGATGTCCCGAGCAGGTCGACGCATTCCTTTCCGAGTGTGTCAGACCCTTGCTTGAAGCGCATAAGGATGACCTTGATGTCAATGAAGTGGAGCTGAAAGTCTGATCGCGAGTAAGCAAAGCGAAAAAGAGATCTTAAGCGGGATATTCCGACTGGCGAAAAGCAGGTTTGGCATATCCCGCTTTTTATATTAAAATATAATCAACTCGAGCATGGCGGCCTCTAAATTGGACCTACATGACGTAATAAGGAGCTTGGGCCTGTCTTTTTGATGTAAAGCCTTGTAAGTTGGACTATTGAGATCTGATACCTGAGCACCGCCCTGGATTTCCGGGTGTCAATCAGAGTCCGTTGTGTTTCGGGGGTTTTTAGGAGAAAACAAGTCTATCATGGGACTTATAGACAATACAATTATGCTTTCATCTCATGACCCTGCAGGATTCTTATCAGCAGGAGTCATTTTTTTGTGTCCGGGTTCTCGGACTGTTATCTGTCATTTGAACCGATGTTGACCTTTCAAAGGGAACACCAAAAAAATCAATGATATTTCGAGAACTTAAGGAGATAAACAGATGAAGATCTACAACACACTTACAAGAACAAAAGAAGAATTCAAGACCATTGAGCCCGGCAAGGTAAAGATGTATGCATGCGGTCCTACGGTCTATAACTATTTCCATTTGGGCAACGCAAGACCCTTCGTTACTTTCGATACGCTCGCGAGATATCTCGAGTATTCGGGATATGAGGTAACCTTCGTTCAGAACTTTACCGACATCGACGATAAGATGATCAAGCGCGCAAATGAGGAAGGCATTACGGTCGAGCAGCTCGCTGACAGATTCATCAAGGAATACTATGTAGATGCGGACGGTCTCAACATCAAGAGACAGAGCGCGCAGCCCAGAGCGACCCATTCCATGAAGGCTATCATCGGCCTCATCAAGGCAATGGAGGAGAAGGGCTACACATACATCATCGAAGGTGACGGCGTTTACTACGACGTTACCAAGAAGGCAGATTACGGCAAGCTCTCACACTATAATCTCGATGAGCTCGCAGCCGGCGGCGGTGAGCGTAAGGCTTCCTACGAAGGCAAGAGAAATCCTGGAGATTTTGCGCTCTGGAAGTTCAAGAAGGAAGGCGAGCCTTTCTGGGGATCACCATGGGGTGAGGGAAGACCCGGATGGCATATCGAATGCTCTGCCATGATCAAGCAGTATCTCGGCGATACCATCGATATCCACGGCGGCGGACAGGATCTTATCTTCCCGCACCACGAGAACGAGATCGCACAGAGCGAGGCTGCCAACGGCTGCACATTTTGCAATTACTGGGTGCACAACGCTTTCGTAAACATCGACGGTGAGAAGATGAGCAAGTCCCTCGGTAATTTCTTTACCATCAGGGATATAGCGCAGAAGTATCCGTATAACGTAATCAGATTCTTCATCCTGCTCGGCCATTACAGAAGCCCCATCAATTTCTCTGACGAGCTTCTCGCAGCCGCGCAGACGAGTCTCGGAAGGATCTCCAACTGCGTCAGAAATGCCGACTTCGTATTGAACGGCGGCAATCTCGCAGGCGATGCGGAAGCTGACAAGGTACTTGCTGAAGCGGTACAGGCAGCAACTGACAGCTTCAAGGCTCATATGGATGACGATCTCAACAGCGCCGATGCCATTACGGACATCTTCAATCTCGTGCGTCAGACGAATACCTCCGCACAGGAAGCAAAGGTTTCCGCAGATGCGCTCAAGGCAGCAAGAGACAAGATCGTTGAGCTCACAGGCGTCCTCGGAATCCTTCTGGATCTTGAAGACGAGATCCCCGAAGAAATCACGGAACTTGCAAATAAGAGAGCGGAAGCAAAGAAGGCAAAGGATTACGCTGAGGCTGACAGGATCAGGGATGAGATCCAGGCCAAAGGCTACACCGTAAAGGACGTGCCCGGCGGATTTAAGATCGAGAAGGCAAACTGATGATAAAGCCGTTTATCGCTACAGATCTCCGTGAAGTATCACCTCTGGTCCTGGCTTATATCGGCGACTCAGTGTATGAGGTCTACGCCCGCTGCAAGTCGGCGACTTTAGGTGCCGGAAGCAACAACAAGATGCATAACAACACCGTGCATTATGTTTCCGCGGAGGCTCAGGCGATGAGCGCGAGGGCATTGGCGGATGAGCTTACGGAGACGGAGTCCGATTACTTCAGAAGGGGAAAGAATTCCAATCCCCACGCGGTATCGAAAAACGCCAATCACGCGGACTACATGTACGCGACCGGATTTGAAGCCCTGATAGGCTACCTGTTCCTCAACAACGAGGAGTCCAGGATGGAATACCTGATCTACAAGAGTTTCGACATCTGTGACGGCGTCATAAGTCCGAAAACGGAAAGTCAGGAAACGGAGAACACGTAAGCGGAGAGCTCGAAATGGTGAACTCGAAAACAGAGAACGTGTAAGCAGTGAGCAGGAAAACTGAAAACGTAAGATAAGGAATGGCGAAATTGGACAACAAAGGCAAAAAGCGTTTTGATCAGGGCAAGAAGTCAGGAAGACCTTCAAACGACAGGTCCCCGAACGGCCGTGCAATGAACGGAAGGAACAACGGCGGAGCACCTGCTAACAACAGGTCTTCGTTCGGCAGATCTTCAAACGGAAGGCCGTCAAACAACAGACCGCAGGTTGACCGCCCGCGCGAAGACGATGCTTTCGCAGAAGAAGGCTCGACAGACAAGCTCGAAGGCAGAAATGCGGTCACGGAAGCTCTTGCTGCAGGCAGGGACTTCAACAAGATCTGGATCCTTAAGCCCGACGGCGACAAGCCTTTGGACCACGGACTCATCAGGATACTTGATGAAGCCAATAAGCGCGGGATAATCGTCACGAGAGCTACAAGGCAGGTCCTGGACAAGATGAGTTCCACGCATAACCATCAGGGTGTTATTGCCTCAGTTGCGCCTCACAGCTACGCTGATCTTGATGAGATAATCGCTAAGTGCAGAGAAGAGGGGAGACCCGCTCTTCTCGTGGCGCTGGATGAGATAAAGGATGCCTATAACCTTGGCTCGATCCTCAGGATATCCGACTGCTGCGGCGTTGACGGTGTCATCATCCCGGAGAGGAGATCAGTGGGACTCGACTCCATGGTTGCAAAGGCATCTGCCGGTGCGATCGAATACGTGCCTGTCGCAAGGGTCACGAACCTTGCGCAGACCCTTACAAGGCTCAAGGAAAAGGAGAACTTCTGGGTTTGCGGCACGGACATGAATGCTGACTACGAGTACCACGATGCCGACTATTCGGGCAACCTTGTCGTCATCATCGGAAGCGAGGGAGACGGCATGAGGGACGGCGTCAGGAAGTGTTGTGACTTCACGGTGTCCATACCGATGACTGGTCATGTGAACAGCCTTAATGCGGCTGTAGCTGCAGGCGTCGTTCTTTTCGAGGCACAGGCAAAAAGGCATAAGGATCAGTAACGGATGCGCCTTGAGGGGCGCACGGAAAAGGATAAGCAGGATGCGCTTTTGAGGCGCACATAAGATAAAGAGGAGCAGGATTGAAGAGGCTTGATGACAGCTTAAAGAGAAGAACTCCGGGAGTCTTGAAGAAGGCTCTTGCCGTTGTCTTGTGCTTTTCAATGATATCAGGCGCCGGCTTGAGCATTTCGGGATGTAAGGTCATCGATGATCTCAGGTCGGGATTCAAAGCGACGCAAAAGCCTCTTTCGGAGACCGAGCTCGCGAGGGTCATGGCAAGCGCCATCAGCAGCGATGCGAATGTCGCTGACTGTTTTGCAAAGGTTCCCGCAAGCCAGCTTGACGGTCTTTCATACTCGATGTTCTATGAGTATTGCTCGATCTTGAGGAAGACATCTGAGGAGCACGGCACCGCCGATTCTTTCAGGATCCTCAATGCCACTGACAAGAGGGCGTATTTCAGTTCCATCGATTCCGAGAATACCGCTGATTTCAAGACGGTAGGCGAGTACGGTGACATGGATGTCATCGAACTGTGCTATTCCGAAGACAAGGATAAGAGCGCTCCGCCCGTAAGGTTCATGATCGCAAAGGATGGCGGCAATTATTCGATCGCGGGAAAATACATCACGGATTCGATGCTGGCATATTCTTACATCAACCACTATTTCGAAATGATCGACAGCGGCAACGTAAACGGTCTTGAAGCGATAATCAAGTCATCTTACGACTCCGACATCTACATCAACTCTGTTATCTACGAGAAGGCAAACTACATATCCGAGTATTACCGCATGAAGGTCAAGACCGTGCTCGACGACTATGAGCTGAAGCTCTTCACGCCGACGCACATCTCATATGTAATCCCCGAAGTCATCTCGCAGTCGGGAGACAAGATCATATCAAAGACTGTCGACCTAAGACTCAAGAACGACGGTTCCTATCTTCTTGAAGACGATATCCCCGCATCCATCAGCGAGATACGTTTCTTCAAGAACGGCGGCACCAGGATGAGAATGGGTTCGACCTATACTTCGAGCGAGATATACAGGCTCCTGGGCAATCCGATAATCGAATCCTACATGTCCGGCGTTGTCATTCTCACATACAGCGGCATGACCATGAGGCTTGAGACGGATCCCGCAAACGGCAAGAACTGGACATCCGGAAGGCTTTCTTCCGTCGTCATACGTAACGATGAGACTTTTTCTCTCGGCGAAAATCTTTACATCGGAATGAACGTCTCAGAACTCCTTCTGATCTATCCGATGTTCGACAAATGCGAATTCACCAGTTCGTTCAGAAACGGTGACGGTGAGTTCATTCTCTCGTTCCGGTTCGACGACTACGGCAATGTCACCCGTATCCGTTTGGGTGAGAAGATCAACTGATGCACTTTGCCCTTAACTGATCGATCTCGTCTTCAGTCAGACCGTTAGCAATGAGCAGCTTTGCGGCATCTCCGTCCCATTTGCTGTCCATGTAATCCAGGAAGGTGACCATGTTATGCGCATCGGATCTTAAGATGTGCTTCATGTCATCTGGTAGTTTCGCCATGAACGGCACCATGAAATCCCTGAGATATTCATAAGAAACCTTGTAGTTGGTGATGATGTCCTCTCTGGAGGCGCCGCAGATGATGTAGAGCAGGGCGGCGACGACGCCGGTCCTGTCCTTTCCGTGCGCACAGTGGAAGAGCGTGATGCCCTCGGCGTTCAAAAGCAGCCGGAAGATCTTTACAAGCTGGTCACCCATCTCTTCAGCGATGATGACATAATAATCTCCGAGAGTGTGAGTCCTTATGAATTCGATCGTCTGATCATCGTTTTTGTTGGGATCACCGTTGAAAAGAGCGATGTTATATAAAGCCACATCGGGATCGGCTTTATATGGGTTGCCTGTTTTCTCGACCTCTTCGGGAGCCCTTAAGTCGATGACGGTCTTAACGCCGAAGTCTTTGACTTCCTGAACCTGACCCGGTGTAAGCCATTCGGGAGAACCTGACCTTAAGAAAAGTCCGCTGCGGAAAGTCTTTCCGCCTGCAAGCGGCATCCCGCCGAGCTCTCTGCAGTTGATGAGAGCGAGTTCTTTTACCAGCTGTGAGTCAGGATCGTAATTGCTCAATGTCTTTATCTCCCATATTTCGAAATGTCCGTATTGCCCGGAACTTCGAGTATTCTATCCAAAAGCAGTGAGCTAATCAATAAGAAACACGGGCAGTACATAGGAAAAAACGTCGAGAAAACTGTCGAGGAAACCGTAGGGGAAACTGTCGCCGTTTATTTCTTGCCGGAAGCATGTGCGGTGAAACATTTCGCACCGTAATAAATCGCGATTGACATTCAAGCCGTCAAGTAATATGATTATTAGGCTATTGGGAGACCAATGCTTATACGCGCCTATAGCTCAACTGGATAGAGCGTCTGACTACGGATCAGAAGGTTGTGGATTCGAGCTCTGCTAGGCGCGCCAGACAAAAGCTGTTGCACGTGTGCGGCAGCTTTTTTTATACCGTATCAGGAGGTGGACTATGTACAGGATCCTTGTAGTTGTTGACATGCAGAAGGATTTTATCGACGGAGCCCTCGGTTTTGAAGGTGCCGGCAGGATTATCCCCGGAATTGCCGAAAAGATCAGGGAATATGAGGAAGCGGGCGATGCTGTCGTATACACGCTCGACACTCATTTCGAGAATTACATGGAGACACAGGAAGGAAAGAACCTCCCGGTACCTCACTGCATCAAGGGTACAGAGGGTCACGGACTCTGCGATGAGTTAAAGCCTCTGCTTTCCGGAAAGAAGGTTTTCGAGAAGCCCTGCTTCGGAAGCATCGAACTCGCCGAATATCTGAAGGAGAATGCTGCCGATATCAGCTCCATCGAAGTTTGCGGACTGGTATCCAACATCTGCGTTCTTTCCAATGCGGTCATCGCAAAGGCTGCCGCACCCGAGGCGGAAGTCATTGTGGATTCGGCTCTTACGGCTTCTTTTGCGCCCGATCTGCACCAGGCGACACTGGATGTGCTTAAAGGAATTCAGGTTACCGTATTATAATATTGCTTTTCGAGGCCGCGCTGTGATACAATTCATACTCGGCTATTAATCTAATAATAAATTTTTGGAGGATATAACATGGCATCCACGATTGAGAAGAAAGAACACTCTCAGGTAGTAATCAGCTTTGAGGCTAACAAGGAAGAGTGGAACGAAGCTCTTAAGAAGTCTTACCACAAGAACAAGGGCCGCTTCCAGGTTCCCGGCTTCCGTAAGGGAAAGGTTCCTTACCAGTTGGTCTGCCAGTATTACGGCGAGGGCGTTCTTTATGAGGACGCTATGAACGAGATCGCAAACGCTCAGTATCCCGAGGCTGTCAAGGAGCACGACCTCAAGGTCGTATCCAGACCCGATATGGACGTTACCGACATTTCCGAGGAAGGCATCAAGTACACAGTAACAGTTTACGTTAAGCCTGAGTTCGAGCTCGGTCAGTATGAGGGCGTTGAAGTTCCTTTCAAGGATCAGGTAGTTACAGACGAAGACGTTGATGCTGAGATCGAGCGTCTCAGAAAGAGAAACGCTTCCCTTGAGGAAGTTGAGGGCCGTGCCGCAGCTGAGGGCGATACAGTTGTTATCGACTACGAAGGCTTCAAGGACGGCGTTGCTTTTGAAGGCGGCAAGGGCGAGGGCTATAACCTCAAGCTCGGTTCCAAGTCCTTCATCCCCGGTTTCGAGGAGCAGGTTGCTGGCCATAACGTTGGCGAGAACTTCACGATCGAAGTTAAGTTCCCTGAGGACTATCACGCTGCAGAGCTCAAGGGCGCTGACGCTACATTCAACGTAACGATCCACGCTATCAAGACAGAGGTATTTCCTGAGCTCGACGACGAATTCGCAAAGGATGTTTCCGAGTTCGATACTCTTGACGAGCTCAAGGCTGACATCAGAGCTAAGCAGCAAGAGAGAGCTGACAAGGACAATAAGGCAGGCTTTGAGAACGAGACAGTCCGCGCCGTATGCGACAACTGCGAGATCGACATCCCTGAGTCAATGATCCAGAACGAAGTCGAGCAGATGGCAGATGACCAGGCTGCACGTATGTCCAACCAGGGCATCGCTCTCGACATGTATCTCCAGTATGTAGGCCAGAGCATGGATGACTTCAAGAAGTCTCTTGAGCCTATGGCACGCGTAAGAGTTAAGTCTTCACTCGTTATCGAGAAGATCACTGAGGTTATCGATCCTGAGGTAACAGATGAGGATTACGAGGAAGAGCTCAAGGGTATCGCTGACAGATACAAGATCGACATCGAGGAAGTTAAGAAGTCCATCGGCGAAGATTCCGCTTTCATCAAGGATTCCATCCGCGCAAGAAAGACTGTCGAGTATCTCGCATCCAAGGCTGTTAAGGTTGAGCCCAAGGAGCCCGAGGTAACAGAGGCTGCTGAGGAAGCTTCCGAGGAAGCACCTGCAGAGGAGAAGACTGAAGAGTAATCCTTCTTCCGGTTTATCTGAGATTTAATTGACTGTCTCACGGGTGAAAGCCCGTGAGGCAGTTTTTTTGTTGGCTGAAGTTTTTCGTTAATATGGTATCGAAATACTGTAAATACCTTCGGCTTAGATTTTCGTAAAAAGTAAAGGTATCGAAATTGTTGAAAAGGATTCGTTTTCGATACCTTTGGAAAAAGGGAAATATCGTTTTCAGAGAAAAATCGTCCAAAACGATATCAGCCGGCAAGCCAAGGTATCGTTTTCAGAGAAAAATCGTCTAGAACGATATCAGCCGGCAAGCCAAGGTATCGTTTTCAGAGAAAAATCGTCTAAAACGATATCAGCCGGCCAGC
>CAMVGO010000052.1 GCA_947167045.1 uncultured Clostridia bacterium | reverse complement strand
TTGTTGTCTTTGCTGCCATTTTGTTGGCCTCCTTCTATAAGCTGTATTTCTTTTTTCTCTCAACCCTAGCGGGAGTGTCCTGCTCTTCCATTCAAAAACCCAGACTATCCAGTTACCACCTGTTGGCGGCACTTTGGTTCTCTGGGCAGTATGTACTGCTGCAGGCTCTCCGGACCTGAGTCCCGAGACGGCATCGGATCGTATCCTCCGCCTTCGGCTCCTTCGAAGTTCCCCACCTCGTGAGCAAATGCGCAGCCGGCGCCTCACCTCGTGGCAATCTCCGTTATCTAAGCCTTATCACCCGTTTTTCAGGGCAGAATACACCCTGTTTTAGACGCGTGCGAATGGTATTCTACTATCATGTATGGGGTTTTGCAAGCACTTTTTTCAGTTTTTGCCTATATTTTTAAGCTCTTCAGGCTCAAATACATATTTACTGTTGCAAAATCTGCATACGGTCTCCACCGGCTTGCCGTCTTTTGTGATCTCTTCAATGTCGTTTTTGCCCAGAGCGGCAAGGCCTGAGAGCATTCTTTCCCTGCTGCAGTTACACTTGAACTCAACTTCCTGACCGTCAAGATACTTAAGGTCGGGATCCCCCATGAAAAGATCTATTATCTGTGCAGGAGTAAAGCCTTCGCTGAAGAGGAAAGATATATCCGGGAATCCCGAAGCCCTCTTTTCGAGATATGAGATCTCATCTTCCCCGGCACCCGGAAGGAGCTGGATCATGAGTCCGCCCGCTTCGGTAACCTGCCCTTTCGAGAGCAGTACGCCCAAAGAAACTATCGACTTGGTCTGCTCGGACTTGGCAAGATAGTAAGCAAAGTCCTCGGCTATCTCACCGGAGATCAGTTCGGAAACTCCGACATACGGCTCTTTCAGTCCTATGTCCCTTACGACAGTCAGGCTTCCTTTTCCCACAGCCGCGCCCACATTGATCTTTCCGGGCTTGTGGTATTCGGTCGGGACCACGGGTTCCATGGGGTATGCCCTTACCTTGAAACCGAAATCGGTCACGCAGGTCATGCCCTCCAGCGGTCCGTCTCCCCTGATAATGGTGGTCTGGGTGTCATTTTCGTTCTTCATCGATTCGGATATAAGGATGGAACCCGTCATAAAACGTCCGAGAGCAACCGTTGCCGCAGGGCTCATCTGATGCATGACCCTTGCTGTCTCGCAGACCGCAGTCGTCCTTACGCAGAGACATTTTACAAGACCGCCCAGGCCTTCGGCTCTGACGATGTGGTCTTTTTTCAGGTCTTGGGGCGCGCCCGGAACATAATAAGCGTTGTCTGACATGGCCGGTCCTTATTTGCCGAAAACGTAGAAGATACGCTCATCTTCATCGCCCGGCGCTTCTCTGTTAAGATCACCGAACAGGGCAAGCTTTTTGAGTCCGGCTTTTGAAGCCATCTCTTCTATCTCTTCGCGGGAATAGAATCTGGCAGTAAGCTCGCCGTCGTATCTCTCGTAAAGATCATCTTCCGTCAGCTCGAAAAGAGTCATCTCGGCGTGATTGATCCTGTTTTCCTTATCGTAGTGATTAACCCAGAGGAGCGTAAAGTCCTCATAGTCCTCATAAAAAACGTTTTCTCCGAGTGAAGACTCGAAATGCTTCTTGGTGGTGACATCGAGTATGAACACTCCGCCTTCCTCAAGTAGCGAGGAAACACACGTAAACATATCGGCAAGAGCCTTTTCGTCCGTGATGTGACCTATGGTATCCATCGTGGAGATAAAGCAGCCGCAGGAAGGGCCTTCATATGAAGTAATGTCGGCACATACCCAGGTAACGGTTCCCGTCTCATCACCTGAAGAAGCCATGCTCAGCATGTCGGGCGAAAGATCGACGCCCGTAACGGAAAGTCCCTTTGAAGCGAGATAGTTGGTGATCATGCCCGTACCGCATCCGAGATCCGTAACCGAAGGATCCTTTATCCTGCAGAAATCGGTGATGAGGCCGTGGATATAAGGACCCCACGAGCCGTCGCCGTTCAGCTGGAGCACGTCATAATGCGCTGCAAGAATGTCGTAGAAACTTTCTTCCATGATGTCTTAAGGCAGATAGTTCAGAGGATTCTTCTTTTCACCGTTCAGACGGACCTCGAAGTGGAGGTGTGCGCCCGTTGAAGTACCGGTGCTTCCGACTTCGCCGATGGACTGGCCGGCACTGACATACTGGCCTTCGCTGACATAGATGTCTCTTGCGTGTCCGTAAAGTGTCGCATATCCGTTGCCGTGGTCGATGATGCAGTAGTTGCCGTATCCGGAGCCGCCCTTGTTGCAGCCCTCGTAAGGCTCGGTTACATAGATGACCGTGCCTGCCGCAGCAGCCATGATCTTATCTCCGTAACCCGCACCGATATCAATGCCGGAGTGGAACTTCGTTGTACCGTAAACGGGGTGAACCCTGTTTCCGAAATAGGATGTTATGGAATGACAATATGTGGGCCAGCTGAACGTAACACCGCCGGTTGTCTTTGAACCGCCGGAAACCGGATGTTCTTTAGCGTACTGGTCCTGAAGCTTCTTGATCTCCTTATCGAGGGAATCAGCATAAGCTTCAAGCTCGTCTTCCTTTGCTTCCCATGAATCGAGGCTCGTATTTACGTCTTCAAGAGTTGATTCGGTAGTTCCGATGAGGGCAGCCAGTTCATCGAGCTGCTTCTGCTTCTCATCTGCGATTCCCTGCATCTCTTCAGCATACTGGAGCTTGATATCAGCCTGGAGCTGTGCGTCATCCAATGCAACCTGGAGCATGTCGATCGCCTGTGCGTCAGCATCGGCGATGAGAGTTATGAGTTCCATGTTCGTAAAGAAGCCGGCAATGCTGTCTGATTCCAGAAGGACTTCCAGAGTCGACTTGTTCTGATATTCGAACATGACGGTGATCCTGTCAGTGAAGAGCTGCTGCTGATACTCGAGATTCTCCTGGGCTTCAAGGAACTCATCCAGAGCCTTTGCCTTTTCCTCAAGAGCAGCTTCGAGCTGTGCCGCGATGATCTCATACTGGGCGCGCTGTTCTTCATTGGCAGCGTTGAGCTTCTTAAGCTCACCCTGGAGATCGCTCTTCTGGTCCTTGAGATCTTCGACCATGCTGGCAGCCTTCTTGGCTTGTGTCCTGGCCTCATCTCTCTTTTTCTTTGCGTTCTCGATGTCTTCTTTCGAAACCGCATTGGTGATCACAGGGATGCCGCCGACGGCAATTACCTTTTGTGAAGTGATCCATGAACCTGATGTCGTGCAGATGATGCCTGCGAGCAGAGCTACGCCGAGCATGGATATTCTGCGCCAGATCCTTGTCTTTTTAGTATTCTCTTTCATTAACTTCTCTGTCTTTTCCATAATGCGCCTCACACTTTGATGTACTTGCGTACCGAGATGCCGCTTCCGACAGCTCCGATTATCAATCCCATCAGTAAAAGAATTACCAGTTCATGCCACATTAAAGATCTGGTCGTAGCCAGAGCATAGAAACTTCCGGGGTCGATCGAACTCATTGCCTTGTCGTATACCTGGTGGTAAACGAGAGTCGTGATCGCCCACGAACATATCGCGCTGAAAAGTCCTACTATCGCTCCCTCGGTAATATAAGGAAGTCTTATATAGTTGTTGGTCGCACCGACGAACTTCATGATCTCAATCTCGTTCGCTCTCGAGTAAACGGAGATACGAACCATGTTCGAGATGATGAACAGCGCGATGATGAACAATACGATAAATGATACGGCCGTCGTGATGTTGACAATCCTCGAAGCCCTTGTAAGGAAGCTCATGACATTGCTCTCCTGCGCGACCTTTGCGACTCCGGTGTATGTCGCGACTTCCGCACAGACCTTGTCTGCCAGTGAAGGATCGGACAGCCTTAAACTGAATGTATAAGGAAGATACATGTTGTAATCGAAATCATCCAGGATTGATGAGGAAGTTCCGAGATTGCTCTTGAATTCCTCATAGTTCTGCAGCGGCGAAGCTGCCGTAAACTCTATGATATCCGGATTGTTTGCCAGGTTCTGAGCGACCTGGTTTCTCTCCTCCTCGGTGCACTGGAGATTCATGTAGACTTCGATAGGCGGCCTTTGAGCCAGCTTTGTCGTGATAAGTCTCGCGTTGACCGAGAACATATAGAACGCGCCCATGATTATGAGCATCATCATGATCGTTGTTATGGAAGCCATGGTTACCAGCGGGTGTCTGATGATACCGCGGAAACCTTCCCTTATAGAATTGAAAAACGCTCTTGCAGTCATTATTCTTCATCCTCCGGGAAAATGTCTATGTCGCTTCCGGGCATGAAGTCCGTTCTTCTGACCTTTTTCTTTTTGTCGAGTTTTTCTTTGCGTCTGGCTTCCTTCTGGGCAAGCCTGTCCTCGCGCGATTTTCTCTTTTCTTCGCGCTTATTGTCTTTTGACGCGGTATATGTCTCTTCACTCGGGAAAGTCAGAGCGTCATCAGACGTGATGTCGGGATCTGCTTCCTTTTCCGCGGGAGCATTTACCTCAGCAGCTGCAGGCTCAGACTTCACCTCATCACCGAAAGCTATGAAAGGCTCCTCGACAGGAACTTCAGTTTCTTCCTCAGCTGCCGCGGGAGCTTCCTCCGTCTTTACTTCCTCAACAGGGATCTCCTCTGACGGGATGTCTTCGATCTTTGTTTCCGGGACAGCTTCAGGGGCTTTCTCCTGCGGGGTTATCTCCTCTTCATCCATTTTGAAAGGTTCTTCGACGGGTGCGCTTACTGCCGCAGCGCCGTTTGCATCGTCACCGAAAACGAAACCGGGAGCCGGACTTACGGTCTCTGCAGGCTGATACTCTGCATCGTCGTAGTTGTCGCTGTACGCTTCGTCATCGCCGAACGCAATGCCGCTGACTTCCTCTTTTCCTGCGTAGTAAGATGTTCTTGAAACAGGCGGCATGTATGCTTCGTGGTCAGCTGCCTGATCACCTCTGTATCCGCTCTTCTTCTCGTCTCTTGAGATGAGACCGTCTTCGATCTCGATAACGCGCTGCTTCATACGGTCGACCATCGCACTGTCGTGAGTACAGATGATTACCGTCGTGCCGCCATTCCTGTTGATCTCCAAGAGCATCGCCATGATGGCTTCCGATGTCTCGGGGTCAAGGTTTCCCGTAGGCTCGTCGGCAACGATGAGACTTGGGTTGTTTACCATGGCCCTGGCTATTGCGACTCTCTGCTGCTCACCGCCCGATAATTCCTGCGGATAGCAGTCTGCCTTGTCTTTAAGTCCTACTACGGACAAACAGATCAGGACCGTATTCATGAGGTCCTGCTTCGGAACGCCTATGATCTCGCCTGCGAATGCTACATTCTCCGCTACGGTCTTCGTCTCGATGAGACGGAAATCCTGATAGATCATGCCGATCCTGCGGCGCAGGACAGGCACGAGCGCGCGGCTCATGTGGGAGATGTCGAAGTTGTCTATGGTTACTCTTCCTGAAGTCGGTCTCTCCTCGCATGTTATGCACTTGAGGAGTGTCGACTTGCCTGAGCCTGATTTTCCGATTACAAAGACGAATTCACCGTCTTCTATAGTGAAGCTGACGCCCTTTAAAGCTTCAACTCCCGACCTGTAAGTCTTTTCAACGTCAATAAAATCGATCAATTCCTATTACCTTATCTTGTTGTCATTGGTATCGTTAAGATAGTCGATATAGGTCCTGACCATGGTCGCCATCTTAAAGAGTACCGCATCATCAAATTTTCTAAGGTCAAGGCCCGTCTTAGTCTTAACCTTCTCGAGTCTGTATACGAGCGTGTTCCTGTGAACGAATAATTCTCTTGAAGTCTCGGATCCGTTGAGGTCATTGGCAAAGAACGTATCGATCGTGGTCCTTGTCTCCTCGTCCAGCTGCTTGAAAGCCTCGTTCGGGAAAACCTCTCTGATGAACATCTCGCAGAGGGGCTTGGGAAGCTGGTAGATAAGTCTTCCCAGTCCGAGCTTGTCATATCTCGACAGGTCTGATTCACCGTCGAAGATCTTGCTGACCTTTAATGCGGTCATGGCATCGGAATAGGACTTGCTTATGTCCATGAAGGAGCCTACTACGGAACCTACCGCAACCTTCGCCTTGCAGCCTTCCGATGTAAGGCATGCCAGTACGGACTGTGATGTCTCTTCGATGAAACTGTCCCTTGACTCCTCGCTTACCTGTGATTCGAGCGCGTCAATGATGACGATCGCCGTCGTATCGTCCATGGAGATGACTGTCGCAACATCCGAATCAGTATAAAGATTCTGGAGTATCTCGAATGCTTCGGCACTCTGCTCCGTTGCAGTCCTTACGACGAGAACGAGTCTAGGATCGTTGCAGTCGATCTTATATCCTCTGGCGATCATGGGGACTTCGCTCCTGATCTCGTTATCGAGCAGCACGTTACGGATGAAGATGGCCTTCTCCGCGTCAGTGCCCTTTTCCTTGACCAGAGTCTTCATCCACTCCGCAATGAGCTGCAGAGAGATCTTGGCATCCGGATCGGTGCTCTCTATATAAAGGATATATTTAAGCTGTTCACCAATGAAAACCTTGAGGTATGTCCTGTCTGCTGTCGAAGCGAAAAGATTGTCCGAGGATACGACTGCTCTGAAGGAAGGATCGATCTCATCTTCACCGACCTCATTCGTCGCAGCCAGGATCTTTCCTGCCGTATCGATCACGCCGCAGTTTACGGAGATGATCGTTTTTACCTGACGCATACATTTCTTTATCTCTTCCATGGCTTTCACCTCATCAAGAATTCAATAAGAACGCCTAAAACGCTACATTAAATGATATTATTTTTCGCTTTAAGGTGCAAGCGAGCAGAGATTTTGACATTGATTTGCCACATAAGCGGGCAATCAAAAGGGCTGTCTCAACAGTGAAACATTCACTTTTGAGACAGCCCTTGTTTGAGGTTCTAAAGATTGATTATTAAGAAATGATGCTCTGCTCAGTATCCTTATCGAAGAGGTGGATACGGTTAGAGTCTACTGCGAGGTCTACAACCTGACCAACTGCTGACTGGGATGTTGTAGGGTCAACGCGGCATGTGAGCGGGAGTGAGCCGTTGACTGTGACATAGAGATATGTCTCAGCACCGAGCATTTCGACGACGTCGACGTCAGCTGTGAAAGCGGACTCAGGGTGATCTGTAACGTATGTAATAGCGTCTGTGATAGCCTCAGGTCTTACACCGAAGATAACTTCCTGACCGTCACGCTCCATAACTTCCTCAACTGCATATCTCTCAGGGAGCTTGATAGCAACGTTCTCGAAAGAAACGAATACGTCGGAACCTTCAACGTTGAGAACAGCATTGATGAAGTTCATAGGAGGCATTCCGATGAATCCTGCAACGAATGTGTTGACCGGGTTGTCATAGAGCTCCGTAGGAGAGTCAACCTGCTGGATGAAGCCGTCCTTCATAACTACGATTCTGGTACCCATCGTCATAGCCTCTGTCTGGTCGTGTGTAACGTAGACGAAGGTTGTCTTGAGTCTGTGGTGGAGCTTTGTGATCTCGACACGCATCTGTACACGGAGCTTAGCGTCGAGGTTTGAGAGAGGCTCGTCCATGAGGAAGACCTTAGGGTCACGAACGATAGCACGGCCGAGAGCAACTCTCTGACGCTGACCACCGGAGAGAGCCTTAGGCTTTCTGTCGAGGAGGTGCTCGATCTCGAGGATCTTAGCTGCTTCCTGAACACGGCGGTTGATCTCGTCCTTAGGCATCTTTCTGAGCTTAAGAGCGAATGCCATGTTGTCACGAACTGACATGTGAGGATAGAGAGCGTAGTTCTGGAAAACCATTGCGATGTCTCTGTCCTTAGGGAGAACGTCGTTTACACAACGATCGTCGATATAGATCTCACCCTCTGAAATATCTTCGAGACCGGCGAGCATACGGAGTGTTGTAGACTTACCGCATCCGGAAGGACCAACGAGGATAACGAATTCCTTATCTGCTACGTCAAGATTGAAATCTGAAACTGCGACAACGCCGCCTTCATACTTCTTGTAAACGTGCTGGAAAGATAAACTTGCCATAACTTATAACCTCCAAATAGTGTGCCCATCCGAAAGTGGGCGTGATAACTACGAGAATAGTATCAAAACGCAATTTTCTTTACTATATGGCACATTTCCCAAAAAAAGCAGGAGTAATTTGGCATAGTAAAACGCCCCGCTTGGTAAATATATCAATTGGCTTTGAATTATTTTGTGTGTGTTGTACAAGAAAAAGAGGCAAATGCAATAAATTGGGGCATTTTTCGGGGTTTTGTGCATTGTGCAAATTATCTCCAAAACGTCGAAAAGGTCTTTATTTATTATTACTTTTAGATTACCAAACGCTCCGTGATGATCATACGGGGCTCCTGTTGCGATATTATGCGGATTGGATCAGTGACATATAAATAAGTTTTTATTTATGCACAACTTTGTTGACTTTTGAATATTTATGCATTATATTGCATAAATCACACATAAGGGCAGGTATCTCATGCCCTGACCGGAGGCTAAAAATATGGCAAATGAAGAATCTGTTAAGTATGTATCTATTATAGGATCCACAGGATATGTCGGCGCTGAGCTCGTAAGAGGCTTTGCCGCTCATCCCGTCTTCAGATTCCGCCATCTCACGAGCCAGACTTTCGCGGGCAAGCCCTATTCGGACATCTACCCGGAATTCCGCGGCATCGTTGACAATATCTGCGAAGATCTCCCCTATTCTGAGGTCGCGAAAGATTCCGATCTTGTCATCACGGCTCTTCCCCACGGGGTATCCGCCAAGATCGTTCCCGAGCTTCTCAAGGAAGGATGCAAGGTCATAGACCACAGCGGAGATTTCAGATATAAGGATCTCGCGACTTACGAGAAGTCCTATAAGCTCACTCACCCCAATCCCGAGCTTTTGGAGACCGCGGTATACGGACTTCCCGAGTTCTACAGAGAGCAGCTCAAGACCGCAAAGCTCGTTGCAAATCCGGGATGCTATCCGACATGTTCGCTCATCGCTCTGGCCCCCTTCCTCAAGGCAGGCCTCATCGAAGAGGATTCCATCATCATCGATGCGACATCCGGAGTAAGCGGCGCAGGCAGAAAAGCCGATCTCGCTTATGCATTCTGCGAACTCGACGAATCATTCAAGCCTTACGGCGCAGTCGGACACCGCCATACGACGGAGATCTCTGAGCAGTGCTCTTTCCTCGCGGGAAAGAAACCGGGAGACATCAAGGTCACCTTCACTCCCCACCTGGCACCTTTCAAGCGAGGAATGCTCGCAAGCGTTTACGCCAAGCCCTCCGCAGCATTCAAGGATGTGTCATCCGAAAAGATAAATGAGATATATAAAGAGTTCTATAAGGACGAGACATTCGTAAGAGTCCTTTCAGGAAAAGAGCTTCCCGACGTTAAAGCCGTAGCATGCTCCAACTATATCGACGTAAACGGCGTTTTCGATCCCGAGACGGGCATCATCAAGCTCTTTACGGCACAGGACAATCTCGGCAAGGGCGCAGCTCTTCAGGCAATCCAGGCGGCAAATGTAATGTTCGGTCTCGATGAGACGGCCGGACTCAAGAATATAGTAAGAGGTATCTGACAATGGCAGGACAGAAAGAAAATCCCGTTATCACGGGCGACATGAAGAACAACGTCGACAGAGCGTCGATCCTCATCGAATCACTTCCCTACATCAGGAAGATGAGGGGGCAGACCTTCGTTATCAAGTACGGCGGAAATGCCATGATAAACGAAGATCTCAAGCAGTCCGTCATGGATGATATCACGCTCCTCAAATACATCGGCATCAACCCCGTGATCGTTCACGGCGGCGGTCCCGACATCAACGACATGCTGAACAAAGTCAATAAGGAATCCCACTTCGTCAACGGACTGAGGTATACGGACGATGAGACCATGGGATATGCCCAGATGGTTCTTATCGGTAAGACAAACAAGGACATCGTATCCGTTCTCTGCGGCAAAGGCGCAAAGGCGATCGGCATTTCCGGTATCGACGGAAATCTCATCGAGGCAGAGAAGTTGACCGAAGATGCAGATGGCAATCCCATCGATATCGGTTACGTAGGAAAGATCAAAAAGATCAACACAAAGGTCATCTCAATGCTCGCCAATGACGAGTACATCCCCGTCATCGCTCCCATCGGAGTCGGAAAGAACGGCGAAAGCTACAACATTAACGCGGATACTGTAGCAGCCGAAGTCGCAGTTGCTTTGGGTGCTTCAAAGCTCATCACACTGACTGACGTCGGCGGCGTATTAAGAAAACTGGAAGACGGTTCGGACTATATCATTCCGGTTTTGGACGAGAAAGACATCAAGGATCTCGTCGAGGAGGGCATTATCAAGGGCGGCATGATCCCGAAGATCGAAGGCTGCCTTGATACGGTATTGCGAGGTGTCGACCGTGCGCACATAATAGATGGAAGGATCCCTCACTCTATTATTCTCGAGACATTTACCAAGAACGGCATCGGCACAATGATCGTAAAGGAGAAAAAAGAACATTATGAGTATAGAAAATGATTTCAGCCTGATCCAGGATTTTGACAAGAACTATTGTCTTCAGGTATTCAGCCTCCTCCCTGTAGCTTTCGTTAAAGGAAAAGGATGCTATCTCTACGATACGGAAGGGAAAAAATATCTGGACATGATCGGCGGCATCGCCGTAAACTGTTTGGGCTACGGGCATCCGAAGCTCACATCGGCAGTATGCTCACAGGCAAAGAAGATCATCCATGCCTGCAATTACTACTATAATCCCCAGAAATCAGAACTGGCTTACAGGCTCTGCCGCGCAAGCTTTGCAGACAAGGTATTCTTCTGCAATTCAGGCGCCGAGGCAAACGAGGCTGCCATCAAGCTCGCAAGAAGCTACTTCTACTATAAGGATATAAATAAGTACGAGATCATCACCGCGGACATGAGCTTCCACGGAAGGACAATGGGAACCGTTGCCGCAACAGGCCAGTCCAAGTTCTCAAGGCCGTTCGAGCCTAACCTTCCCGGCTTCGTTCACGTTCCCTTCAACGACATCGACGCGATGATCGAGGCAGTCACAAACAAGACGGCAGCCATCATGCTCGAACTTGTACAGGGCGAGAGCGGAGTACATCCCGCTGACGTCGAATACATCCAGGCAGTAAAGAAGCTCTGCCTCGAAAAGGGCATCCTGCTCATCTTCGACGAGGTTCAGACGGGTATCGGACGTACCGGCAAGATGTTCTGCTATCAGAACTACGGCGTCGCTCCCGATATCATGACCGTCGCAAAGGGTCTGGGCGGCGGCGTTCCGATCGGCGCAATGCTCTGCACGAATGAGGCAGCAACAGGCATGAGGCCCGGAGACCACGGCTCCACATTCGGAGGCAATCCCCTGGCATGCGCTGCAGGCAACGCAGTCATGGAGACCATCGAGGAAGACGGCATCATCGATAACGTAAGGGAAGTCAGCGAAGAACTTTTCGAGAAGCTGAACAAGCTGAGATCAAAGTATAACTGCATCCGTTCCGTAAGAGGAAAGGGCCTTCTCATCGGCATCGAGTTTGATGATACGATCACCGCACAGGGAATGCGTGAACAGCTCTTCTCCATGGGAATCTTAGTAAGTGCCATCGGCACCTCGACGATAAGGCTCGCGCCTCCGCTCATTATCACGAAAGCTCAGGCAGGACAGTTCGTAAAGGCTCTGGACAAGATCCTGAAGAACGTACAGGGACCCAAGAGCGTTTTCGGAATGATCAAGGACGCGCTTCCCTCAAAGAAGCAGATACAGGAAAAGACCGCGAGCGTAGGCTCTGCAAAGATCGATAAACTCGACGAGGCGGGACTTACGGAAGACAAACCCAAGGATATCGATATTATCGACGATGATAAAATTTAAGGAGTAAACGAAATGAAGCATTATATAGATTTCCACAGAGACGTAAGCTTTGAAGATCTCGACTATCTTCTTGACACTGCGATAGATCTCAAGGCAAAGACAAAAGCAGGCATCGAGCATCATCTTCTCAAGGGCAAGACCCTCGCCATGATATTCACAAAGTCTTCGACAAGAACAAGAGTATCTTTCGAAGTCGGCATGTATCAGCTTGGCGGAATGGCTCTTTTCCTCAGCAACAACGACATCCAGATCGGCAGGGGCGAGACCATCTACGATACGGCCAACGTTCTTTCCGGAATGGTCGACGGCATCATGATAAGAACCTTCAAGCACCAGGATGTCCAGGACCTCGCCGACTACGGCAGGATCCCCGTAATCAACGGACTTACCGATGACCAGCATCCCACCCAGGTCTTGGCTGACCTCCTTACCATCAAGGAACACAAGGGAGCTTTAAAGGGCATCAAGATGGCTTATCTCGGTGACGGAAACAACATGGCAAATTCCCTGCTCCACGCATGCGCAAAGGCAGGAATGGACATCTCCGTTGCAAGCCCCAAGGCTTACACATGCCCTGACAAGTATGTTCTCGAAGCTCAGGAAGACGCAAAGGTAACAGGTTCGAAGATCGTCATGACCGAAGATCCTTTCGAAGCCGCAGAAGGCGCTGACGTAATCTACACGGATACATGGACATCCATGGGTCAGGAAGCCGAGAAGGCCCAGAGAGTCGAGATCTTCAAGAACTATCAGGTCAACTCCAAGCTCATGGGCGTAGCGCAGAAGGATGCCATCTTCATGCACTGCCTCCCTGCTTACAGAGGATATGAAGTAACTGAAGACGTCATCGACGGACCTCAGAGCGTCGTTTTCGATGAAGCCGAGAACAGACTCCACGCACACAAGGCAATCCTCGTTAACTGCTTTCTTAACTAAATGAAGAACAGACCCGCAATAAGGATCGCAGGCGTCAATGACGCAGAAGAAGTATCGCGCCTCTTAAGAAGCGCGATGCTTACTTATTGCGCGGATTCCGGCATATCGGCATCCATGCTCGAGGCCATGACCGAAAGTATCAACAGCGTTGCGGACAGGATATCTGAACAGACCTGTCTCGTGGCCGAGCAGGACGGAAAGATAGTCGGAACGATATGCATAAAAGAAGTTCCCAACCCCATGATCTACATGTTTTCCGATAAGACGTGCGAATATCTGCTCAATGCCGGACACTCATTCTACATCTCGAGATTCGCGGTAAAGCAGAGCTACAGAAAAACGGGGCTGGGCATTGATCTCATAACCAAAGCCGTGCAGCTCGCCAGGAATTCAGGCGCCGAGTGCATACTTCTACACTCAGCCGCCACAAATAAGAACATGGTGGAATTTTACGGCAAACGCGGATTTGAGCTTATCGATTCGGAAAACTCGAGAGGCTACATGCGCGGTCTCTTCGCGAGCAAAACGGCTTAGATCGTTTTAGATACGAATATATCGCAGCCGGCAAACTTCGGATCGTCCTTGATCTTTTCATAAGCTGCGTCTCTAGCCGCCTCATCCTCATACATGGCGAAAACAGCACTTCCGGAACCCGTCATGCGGGCATATCTCGCGCCGGTACCGGTAAGGGCATCCCTTGCCTCGGCTATATCCTTAACCTTCTCCATCGACGGGATCTCAAGATCGTTCGTAAGGAGATCTTCTCCTGCGAGGAACCTGTCCAGAGCAGAGACGTCCTCTCTGTTGAGTCCTTCAATGAACGCCTTGTAGCGTTCCTCGTCAAACCCCGGCAGAGGCAGGCTGTCGATAGCGTGGAAGCACTCAGGAGTGGATACACCTGCGGACGGCTTTATTATCAGGAGCGGAATGCCTTCAAGTGAATTGAGCTGCGTTATGTCTTCCCCTACTCTCTCGCAAAGACATGTGCCGCCGTAAAGGAAGAACGGAACATCGGCTCCGACATTTACAGCGAGCTGGTTAAGCTCCTCCTCCGTAAACGGATTGCCGAAATGCTCCTGGAGCACCATGAGTACGGCTGCGGCATCTGAACTTCCGCCGCCCATACCGGATTCCGAAGGGATCTTCTTTGTGAGTATTATCTCTATGAACGGAAATTTATTTTTCTTCCAGAGTTTTGCGCCGGGAATCGAAGGATCTGAAGCAGCCTTCTTGCGGAGCGACGACAGGAACCTGTCCTTTGCCTTGCTGCAAAGGTTCTTGCCGGGATCGATATCATTTCTTCCGATGCACTTGAGATCAAAACCCGACGGACGCTCGGGATAGATATTGATGGTTATCTCATCAGCAAGGTCGATCTCCTGCATTACGGAATAAAGGCTGTGATAACCGTTAGGCAGGATTCCGCGGACACGCAGGAAGAGATTTAATTTTGCATTAGCTGTAATCCCGTAAGAATCCATAAGGATCTCCAAATCATTCGAATAGTAAGGAATATAAAGTTATTTTAATATATAAATACAATAAATAAAAGCCGAACATATACAGACAAAAAGACACTGTCAAAACTGAATACTCAGATCTGACAGTGTCCTCAAATGGTCTTTTAAGATGGATATCAGACGGCTACGACTTCGTCCTTCTCCGGCATGATGCCTACTCTGACTGTTCTGGTGAGAACATCGATATAGGAGAATGATACGATGGACTGCTTGCCGGCTTCGTTCGTGCAGAGCATCGTGAAGACATTGGGATAGCAGTGCTCGACCGTGCCGATGTAAGTGATGATCCTCTTGCGGCCGCCGTTGGTCTTGCAAACGATACGCTTGCCTACAAGTTCTTCGAACTTATTCTTGCACATTTCCAAATCGGAACTGATGATCATACAGATTACCCCCACCCGGAGAATAGCGTTGTTAAATATTTCAAACGTCTTAAAGGATCATTACAAAAATATTTCCAACATGCATCAATGCTAACATTTACTTGATATATTGTCAACGAAAAACACTACATTTAGTAAAAAAACACCACGGATTATACAAAATATAGTGGTGGTACATGTACCCCTTTACGGTTCACACAGTTCTCACCCCTTCCGTGATTGAAAAGCCTGTCTTTTTACAATACAATCGTATTCATATCACAAAAAGACAGGAGAGACCGGATATGCTTAGTGACATTGAGATAGCTCAGAGTGCAAAGATCAACCCCATTACAAAGGTAGCAGAACAGATCGGACTCGATACCGACAAGCTCGAACTTTACGGCAAATACAAGGCTAAACTTCCTCTCGATTATGTGGAGAGCCTTCCCGAAAATCCCGATGTCAAACTTATCCTCGTCACCGCCATGAATCCCACTCCGGCGGGCGAAGGCAAGACGACCGTCAGCATCGGTCTCGCCCAGGGCTTAAAGCTCATCGGCAAAAAGCCCGTCCTCGCATTGAGGGAGCCTTCCCTCGGACCTGTCTTCGGCGTCAAGGGCGGTGCCTGCGGCGGCGGATATTCACAGGTCGTTCCGATGGAAGACATCAATCTCCACTTTACGGGCGACATTCATGCCATAACAACAGCCAACAACCTGCTCGCGGCCATGATAGACAATCACCTTTTCCAGGGCAACGAGCTCAAGATAGATAAGGACAGGATCCTCTGGAAGAGATGCCTCGACATGAACGACAGATGCCTTCGCGCGGTTACGGTCGGCGTAGGCGGCGGAACAAAGGGCGTAACACGTCCCGAGATCTTCCAGATCACCGCGGCTTCCGAGATCATGGCTATCCTCTGCCTCGCAAAGGACATGGATGACCTCAAGGTAAGGCTCGACAGGATTGCGATTGCATACGATACCGACGGCAACCTCGTTACAGCCGGACAGTTAGGCGCAACGGGCGCGCTCGCCACATGCCTCAAGGACGCGATGTGCCCCAACCTCGTTCAGTCTTTGGAAGGCGTTCCCGCGCTTGTTCACGGCGGACCTTTCGCGAACATATCACACGGCTGCAACACCTGCATAGCAACGAAGACAGCATTGAAGCTCGGCGACATCGTAGTCACCGAAGCCGGATTCGGTGCTGACCTGGGCGCCGAGAAGTTCCTCGACATCAAGTGCAGGAATCTGGGTCTTTGGCCTGATCTCGTAGTCATCGTAACAACAGTAAGATCACTCAAATACAACGCAGGCATACCGAAGGACAAGCTCTCCGAGCCCAACCCGGAAGCAGTAAAGGCAGGTCTTGCGAATGTCCTGAAGCACATCGAGAACATGCAGAATTTCGGCATTCCCGTTCTCGTCGCATCGAACAGATTCCTTTCGGATACCGAAGAGGAACTCGCCATCGTCGAAGAAGCATGCAAGGCAACAGGCGCTGATTTCGCTCCCGCAGAGATCTTCGCAAAGGGCGGCGAAGGCGGCATCGACCTCGCAAACAAAGCAGTTTCCATCCTCGGACAGAACAGGGACAAGGCTCCCGTTTACACATATGAACTCACAGACTCCGTCGAGGAGAAGATCACAAAGGTCGCTACCAAGGTATACGGTGCGGCTAAAGTCGATATCCTCCCCGAAGCCGCTGCAAAGATCAAGGAATTCGTTGACAAGGGTTACGGCAATCTCCCGATCTGCATCGCAAAGACGCAGTATTCATTGTCAGACGATCCGAAGAAGCTCGGCAACCCCGCAGGCTTCACCCTCACGGTCAGGGACTGCTATCTGTCCACGGGCGCAGGCTATCTTGTCATTCTGACAGGTACGATAGTCACGATGCCGGGACTTCCTCCCCACCCTGCTGCAATGGACATCGACATAGACAACAACGGCGTTATCACGGGTCTTTTCTGATATTAGATGAAGCGACCCAATCCGACATTTCTCAAAAAGGCCGAAGGGATAAGGACATCCCGCAAAAGACGCACGCTCATAATCATACTGGTGCTGCTTGTGCTGACTTTTGCGGTCGTGTTCGTAAGTTCCATAGCTTCCGCGCAGGACAACTACCGCCTTATGTATCCGGGACTTGTCGGAGCCGCAACCAGCACGACGACCGCCTATATGAGATATCAGAGGCCGGTCCATACGACAACGGAAACGACCACGGAAGTGACGACCACCGCCACTACCACGCTCCCCCACGCGGTACTCGCCGCCACGGCCACTCCCACGCCTTCACCCGAAGAGACGGCCGATAACGAGCAGAACAACTGGCCGGAGCCGTTTAAAGAAGACAGCAACTTCAGTTTCAAGCCCATGGGCGTCCAGACCGCTACATATCAGGAGCGCGCCGTGGCTTTGGAGGAACTTAAGGAAAGAGTAGTCGCTTATCAGAAAAAGCATCCGAACATGAGGATCTGCGTCGATTTCGTCTCGCTGTCATCAGGCGAGCACCTCGGTATCGACGAGCTCGAACCTGTCGTACCTTCCGGCGCGATGGCAATCCCCTTCTCGATCGTTTATTACGACCGGTTTTCGGGTGTCAACGGACCTCTTTCGGAGATCGTGACCTACGACGGCAGCGTCAAAGGAACCCGCAGTTCCTCATACATAGCCAGCAATTTCAGACAGGGCAAGCAGTTCTACATGAGGACCATCCTGAACTACGCCATAGCCAAGAACGACAACATCGCGCTGGGCTATGTCGTTGAGAAGCTGGGCGGACTTGATGAGGCCATCGAATCGGTCAATGAGATCAGCGGATACATCTCCTATAAGGATTCCATCATCTACCAGGATTACAGCGGCAAGGAATACCGTGCGCCCGGCACGATCTCGTGCTACGACATGGGCAACTATCTCTCATACATGTACAAGGTATTCATCAACAATCCGCAGGTCAACCAGCGTCTGATAAATGACATGGCATCAAGCGAGATAGAAACACCTCTGGCCGCGGCTTTTCCGCAGGATACGAGGATCCTCCACGTTCTCGGCAGAAACACCGACAGGAGCGCTTATCTCGAATGCGCCATCATCGATTACTATGAACCCGTCGCTCTGGTAGTATATGTAGAGGCGGCAACACCCGACGCTGCAGGCACAGCGATCGCCACGATCGGCGGTTATACGCAGAAGTTTTTGGAAACCTGCTATTCGTGAACGGTTGTCCCCATAATCGAAGTGCTATCTTTTTCTTTTATGATATAATTCTCTTGTTTGATAATTCATGAGTTCGTCCCGTGCGGTCTGCCGCCGGCCAAGGTCCCGTGCGATTTCGGGCTGTGAACCCTGTCAGG
>CAMVGO010000051.1 GCA_947167045.1 uncultured Clostridia bacterium | reverse complement strand
ACCTCCCATGATCTCTGTCAGCATCCGAAAGAACAGGTATTCGCATAAACTGATCTCGGAGACAGGTGAGTTCGTAGTAAACCTCGTTTCCAAATCACTCTGCAAGGCATGCGATTACTGCGGTGTCAGAGGCGGCGAAAAAGAGGACAAGTTCGCATCGTGCTCTCTAACACCCGTCAAAGCGGAAGGTCTTGAATATGCTTACGCGATAAAGGAAGCTCCCGTGTCGATCTCATGCACGGTAAAGAGTGTGACGGAACTCGGATCCCACGACATGTTCATAGGCGAGATAAAGAGCATTACTGCAGACTCATATCTTTTGGACGATAAGGGCAAACTCTGTCTCGAAAACGCAAAGCTTGTGGCATATAATCACGGAGAGTATTATCTCTTAGGCGAGAAACTCGGTTTCTTCGGCTATTCCGTTGCCAAAGAAGACGTAATAAAGAGAAGAATGGGAAAGGATTCAAAGGGAAAGAAATGAAGTTCATAGGCATTAAGAAAGTCCACGAGGGACGTTTTATCACTTCATACGAAGCAGAATACGAGACTGAATTAGGCAACCGCAAGATCTATGAGATGAGCTCGAGAGACAAGAATATAACGAGTCTCGAAGATCTTCAGCGTCAAAAATGCGATGCGGTCATTCTCATTGTCACGAGCGCTGACGGCAATAAGATCCTGCTGAATAAAGAGTACCGCATGGCGGTCGGTGATTTTGCTTATAACTTCCCGGCAGGCCTCATCGACGAGGGTGAGACCATTGAGGTCGCTGCCGCGAGGGAACTCTGGGAAGAGACAGGCTTAAAGCTCGTTAAGATCGATGAGATCCTTCCGATGAGCTATTCCGGTGTCGGTCTTACCAATGAAAAGAGTTCAGTCGTAATCGGCACGGCAGAAGGCGATTTTGCTCCGAGCACATCCGATGAGGAGGAGCTCGAAGCGCGCTGGTATACCAAAGAAGAGGTTAGAGAGCTTATAAAGACCTCCACGAACTTTGCGGCAAGGACCCAGTCTTACTGCTATATGTGGGCGAAAAGCTGATCCTAAGGCTGATGCGGCTTCCTTAGCAGTCTTAAGAAATGTGCCGGGGCTGACAAGTAAAAATACTTGACACACCATTTATCCTTTGTTATTATGTGCAGGCGTCAAACAGGGAGGCTTGCCTTAACATGCGTGAAAAGTCAGTAAGAACAGACCTTTTGCTCGATTTCTACGGCAATCTTCTCACGCCCAAGATGAGGCGCACCTGTGAGAGCTACTACAACGATGACCTGACTTTGGCAGAGATCGCCGAAGCGGAGGGCATATCGAGGCAGGGCGTTCACGATACCGTCAAGAGGGCGGAAAGGCAGCTTGAAGAGTATGAGGAGAAGTTAGGTCTCCTGAAGCTTTTCGAGATGCAGCAGGCAAGAGCAAAGAGGGCTCTGGAGCATATAAAGAGCGGTGATACCGCAATGGCTGCAAAAGAGCTTGAAGAACTGATAGAGGAAATGTAACAACGTGTTTGAGAGCTTATCGCAAAAGCTTCAGAATATAACTTCCAAGATGCGCGGCAAGGCCCGCGTAAGCGACAGCGACCTCAAGGAAATGATGCGCGAGATCCGCATGGCTCTTCTCGAGGCAGACGTAAACTACAGCGTAGTCAAGGAATTCGTCGCCGACATGACAGAGAAGTGCAAGGGCGCCGATGTCCAGGAGTCCTTTACGCCCGGCCAGCAGATCGTAAAGATCGTAAGAGACTCTCTTACAGAACTCCTTGGCGGTGAAGACGGCGAAGATAAGCTTAATGTTTCTTCATCAGGTTTTAATACGATAATCCTTTACGGTCTCCAGGGTGCAGGTAAGACCACAACGGCTGCAAAGCTTGCCAAGCTCTTAAAGGAGAACGGCAAGAAGCCGATGGTAGTATCAGTTGACGTTCACAGACCGGCAGCAGCTCAGCAGCTCAAGGTTTTGAGCGATGCTGTTGGCGTTGAATGCTATATCGATCCCGAAGAAAAGGATGCCGTTAAGATCGCCAGAGACGGTGAAGGCAAAGCAAGATACATGCTCTGCAATTACCTGATCATAGATACCGCAGGACGTACGGTGGCAGATGAAGAGCTCATGGAAGAGCTCAGAGATATTGCAGCAGCCGTTAATCCCACCGAGAAACTCCTCGTAGTCGACGCCATGATCGGTCAGGAGGCCGTCAACGTCGCACAGCTCTTCGAGCAGAACATCGGCATGGACGGCTTCATAATGACGAAGCTCGACGGTGACGCCAGAGGCGGTGCTGCTTTATCCATCAGAAAACTTACAAACAAGCCTATTAAATACATCTGTACAGGTGAAAAGGTTGATGCCATCGAGAGATTCTACCCTCAGCGTATGGCTGACAGGATCCTCGGCATGGGAGACGTCGTAAGCCTCATCGAGAAGGCTCAGGCCAACATCGACGAGGAAGAAGCCCGCAAGACCATGGAACGCATGATGGGCAGCGGCTATAACCTCGATGACCTTTATGACCAGTTCGCACAGATGAAGAAGCTGGGTTCTCTCAAAGACCTCGTAGGCATGATGCCCGGCGCAGCAGGCAAGGTAAACGAAGAGGACCTTGACGATAAGATCGTTGACAGACAGATGGCCATCATCTCCTCGATGACAAAGAAGGAGAGAAGAGCACCCCAGATCCTCAATGCAAGCAGAAGAAAGAGGATCGCGGCAGGCGCAGGCGTTCAGGTCTCAGACGTAAACAAGCTCATCACACAGTATGAGCAGACCGCAAAGCTCATGAAGCAGTTCTCGAACGGCAAAGGCGGATTCAAGATGCCCAAGGGATTTGCCAGACAGGCAGCCAAGATGGGCCTTAAGGGCAACATGGGCGGCATGGGCGGTTTAGGCAATATGGGCGGTATGTCCGGCATGGGCGGAATGGGAACAGGCTTCCCTCAGGGTCTTGGCAGTCTTTCGGCTCCGAGAGATGACGACGGCGGAGATTATTCCGCAGCAGCTCCCACCGGCAGACGCGACCGCAAGAAGAAGCGCAAGGGCAGAAGATAAAGTCGATCCCGTCATTTTTATGGCGATGATTATAAAAAACAAAAATATATTTTTTTGGAGGAAAAACAAAATGGCAGTAAAGATTCGTTTAAGAAGAATTGGTAAGAAAAAGGCACCTTTCTATCGTGTAGTAGTTGCTGATTCCAGATATCCCAGAGAAGGACGTTTCATCGAGGAGATCGGTTACTATGATCCCATGACTGAGACAGACGGCGTTAAGATCGATGCTGATGCAGCAAAGAAGTGGATCGCTAACGGAGCACAGCCCACAGATACGGTAAAGTCTCTTCTTAAGAAGCAGGGCATCATCTGATATTATTCAGATGGGGTTCAAAATAATTAGGAAGGAGAGCTTTATATGGACGATTTATTGGTTTATATCGCAAGGGAACTTGTAAGTAATCCCGATGAGGTAAACGTAAAGAAGACAGAGCGCGGAAACACCGTTGTTTTCGAGCTGTCCGTTGCTCCCGAAGATACAGGAAAGATCATCGGCAAGAACGGTAAGAGGGCTCAGGCCATCCGTTCGATAATGAAGGCTAAGTACCTCAAGGAAGGTAAGCGCGTTATAGTCGATATAGTAGGCTGATTCTTTTGGAAAAACTCATCATCATAGGAAAGATTACCGGCGCGCACGGCGTCCGCGGGGAACTCAAAGTTTTCCCCTTAACGGACGACCCGCGCCGTTTCCTTAAACTTAAGGAATGTTTTACATGCGGGCAGGATATGGAAAAGCCCGAAGCTAAAGTATGCGCCAATGCAAGGATGGACAGAGGGAACGTTCTTGTAAGGTTTGAAGGGATAGAGGACAGGGATAAGGCTGAGCTCCTCAGGGGAAGGTTTATAGCCGTTGAGAGAGCCAATGCCGTTAAACTCAAGAAAGACAGTTATTTCATCACCGACCTTAAGGGACTTACGGTGATAGACGATACAAGGGGCGACATCGGAAAGGTAGTTGACTGTTTCCAGACCGGACCCCAGTACACTTTGGAGATCAAGCGCAGCGCGAAGAAGAATCTCATGCTCCCGTTCGTGAAGGTTTACTGCTACGAGGTCAGCATCGAAGAGGGATTCATCAAGTGCAGATTACCTGAAGGTCTATACGAACTGTACGACTGATCATCCGGGGACCGCAATAGCTTATGAAGATAGTCTACTTTATGACACCTGCATACGGACATGTATTGCCGGTCCTGCCTGTCGTAAGGGAGCTCGCCGCAAAAGCTCATAAGATCTCGTGTTTTGCCACTCCCGCTTTCAGGGATTATATTGAAAAGTGCGGTGCTGAGTACCGTGAATACGGCAGGGAATTCCAGACATTAAGACTTGATGAGGTGACGAGCGATCTTTATGTGCTCATGGATAACCTCATTAATCTCAACGAGAAGCTGTACGATATATATCTTGAAGATGTGAAGGCGGAAAAGCCTGATCTTCTCATATACGATTCCATGCTCTCGTTCGCAAAGAATATCGCGTATAAACTCAAGTGCAGGAGCATCTGCACCGTATGTACCATCGGCTTTAATCTGCCGGTCTGCCTTTTCTCGAACATCGCGACATCGAGCGTTCCGCTGGTATTAAAGCACGGCGGCGGTATGAGAAGGCTCATAAGACAGGATAAAAGGTTCAGGAAAGTAAGAGGCCTTGAGGGCTTTAAGCTCATCGACCTTTACATGAATACCGCTGATGTTACCCTCGTCATGACTCCGTACAGACTTCAGCCTCTTTCGTGGACTTTCCCGAAGTCCGTGCATTTTGTCGGAACGACGATAAAAGAACAGACAGAGATGCTTCACGGAGCGGAGTATGAGGATTACGACTGCTATATTTCCATGGGAACCGTTTTCGGGCAGAACGTAAATGAGATGAAGGAATTCCTCGAATTGCCGGGAATGCGCGAAAAGAAGATTATAATATCGGTGCCTTCCGCTCCTGACTGGATGACGGCGATGCCCAACGTGCGTGCGGAAAAGTGGGTCTACAATGTCGACCTTATCCCGCATTGCGGATTGTTCATCAATGTCGGCGGAGTCAGCTCCGTCTATACCGCGATGTACTACGGAGTCAGACAGATATCCATCCCCGCTCAGGAAGAGGAACGGTACAACGCGAGGATAATGAAAAAGCACAAAGCCGGATTTTATCTTAAGAAGTACGATACGGAAAAACTGTATAATGCAGTAAAGAATATCGACAGACTTGAGCCTGACAGATGCCGGACAATAATAAAAGAGGCTGACGGAACGGCTGAGGCTGTGCGGCTGATAGAAAGACATGGTTTGGAGACGTAATGGGTAACAAGGTTCTGCTTACCGGCGCTACAGGTTTTCTGGGCGGTTATGTGATCAAAGAGATCCTGGAGTATCCGGGATATGAAATCATTGCCGTCGGCCGTAATGAGAAGCGCGGTGCGGAACTTGTATCTGAAAGGGTGAGGTTTGCAAAGGCCGACATCACCGACAGGAAGCAGCTCGAAGAACTGTTTGCGAAGGAAAAGCCTGATTATGTCATCCATACCGGAGCCTTAAGTTCCGCGTGGGGCAGATATGAGGATTTCCACAAGGCAAATGTAGAAGCGACCGTATTTATCGCGGAGCTCTGTATAGAGCATGACGTGAAACGCATGGTCTATATCTCTTCGCCCAGTATCTATACTGCGAAAAGAGACAGACTGAACATTAAAGAAGAGGATTTCGATCCTGCCAATAAACTGAATTTCTATATAAAGACAAAGCTCCTCTCGGAAAAAGAACTCCATGCTTTGGAGGAAAAAGGACTGAACCTTTCTATCCTGAGACCCAGAGGGCTGATCGGTCCCGGTGATCCGAGCCTCATGCCGCGCCTTATGCGCGCCAACGGGAAGATAGGTATCCCGCTTATCCGAAAGGGAAAGATCACCGTGGACATAACCTGTGTGCAGAATGTCGCTTATGCGTGTTATCTTGCCATGAGCACGCCGGAGGCAAAAGGCATGACGTTCAACATCACGAACGGAGAGCCTTCCGAGTTCGGAAAGCTCCTGGAATTATTCTGTGAGGAAGCCGGAGAGACCGCAAAGTTTTTAAATCTGCCTTTCGGTCTTTTATATGCTGCCGCTGCTGTCATGGAGTTTTTCTATACCATCTTGCCGACAAATAAAGAACCGATGCTTACCAGATATACCGTCTGCACATTGTCTTTTTCGCAGTCACTTGATATCAGCAAGGCAAAGAGCATCCTTGGATATTCTCCGAAGATCACACTAAAAGAAGGGATCCGTGAGTATGGAAAATGGTGGCAGACTAATAAGTAACGTTACGCTCTATGCCTGCGGAACCTGTAAGAATAATGTGGCTTCGGTTTTTAAAGGCGAGAAGAAAAGAGAAGTTGTATTTCCCGCGCTCGTTGCAAAGTTCGAGCATATAGATTACGGTGCTGTTCTTTTTGATACGGGATATTCCAAAAGGATATTCGAAAACGGAATAGTATCGAAGCTTTATAATCTCTTAAATCCCACGGCTGTAACAGAAGAAGAGACGATCAGTTACAAGATGAAGGCGGAAGGACTTAAGGTCGGTAACATAATCTTAAGCCATCCTCATCCGGATCACATCGGGTGTCTGAAAGACTTTAATGACTATACGCTGCTTGCCACAGGAGACTGTATAGATGCATTGAAAAGAGCGAAAAACCTTGAACTCGTTTTCCGCAATCAGGTTCCTGATGAGTCTGCCAATGTGAAGTATAAGAGGCTCGAACCCGTTAAGAACAGCGGGGATGCCGTTGTTAAGATGCTTTCCGTTCATTTCACGGAAGTATATGACGTGCTGGGTGACGGAAGCATATACGGGATAAGACTTGACGGCCACATGAAAGGACAGATGGGTGTATATCTGCCGGATTATAAACTGATGCTCGCAGCAGATGCATCATGGGGTCATTTCTTCGCCAAGCGGGTAGATAAGATGAAGGCGATCCCGAGAAAGATCCAGGATGACTACGGGCAGTATAAAGATTCGATCTCACGCATAAAAGCATTTGAATCGGAGCATCCTGACATCAAAGTTATCTATTCACACGAGGAATTCAGGGAGGGTGTTTATGAGCAATAAACTGAATATCCTCATGACATATCTTAAGTATAAGAATAAGCATTTCAAAGACCGTGATGCTTTGGAGAACTATCAGAAAAAGCAGATCAGAAAACAACTTGAATTCGTAACTTCGCATTCGAAATTTTATGAGTCTTACAAAGGCAGGCCTTTATCTGATTATCCGCTGATGGACAAGAAGCGGATGATGGCAAATTTCGATGAACTAAATACGGTCGGCACCAACAGGGAAGAGGCAATGAAACTTGCGATAGATTCCGAGCGGAGCCGTGATTTTTCGGAAAAGCTTAACCACATAACTGTGGGACTGAGTTCAGGCACAAGTGATACGAGAGGAATATTTCTCGTGTCAGACAAAGAGAAAGACATGTGGGCCGGATATATCCTGTCAAAGGTCTTATACGGCTCCATTCTTGATAAATATGAAGTCGCTTTCTTTATGAGAGCAAATTCAAATCTTTACGAATCCGTAAGTTCATCCAATATTCACTTTGTTTTCTATGACATCTATCAGTCAGTGGAGGATAATATCAGAAAGCTGATAGACCAGAAGCCGGACATCGTCGTAGGCCAGCCTTCGATATTACTGGATCTTTGCAGATATGCAAAAGACATCCGTCCGAAAAAGGTGATATCTATCGCTGAAGTATTGGAAGACAGGGACAGAGAGGTGATCTGCAAAGCATTTGGCACGGACGTCATCCATCAGGTATACCAGTGTACCGAAGGGTGTCTTGCGACAACCTGCGAATACGGGACGATCCATCTTAACGAGGACATCGTTTATGTTGAAAAGGAATATATGGATGACAAAAGGTTTATTCCGGTGATCACGGATTTTACGAGAACATCGCAGCCCATCATCCGTTACCGCTTAAACGATATCCTTGTCGAAAGGAAAGAACCGTGCCCCTGCGGAAGCTGCTTTACGGCACTCGAGAGAATAGAGGGAAGAGAAGATGACGTGTTCGTTTTCGACGGCAAAAATGCCGGCAAGGTTACGGTATTCCCGGATTTTATGAGAAGACTCGTCCTGTTCTCAGGCGATGTCAGCGATTACAGGATCGTCCAGACTGAGCAGGGAGATCTGGAAGTATACTGGAACGAAGATGATACCATGAAAGATAAGTTTATGACCGAGCTTAACAAGATGGCTGATGACAGAGATTTTATAATACCGCGTGTAAGTTTCCACGGTTATTCATTTGACCGTAACAAGAAACTGAAGCGCGTGGAATCAAGGAGAAAAAGATAATGAGAAATATCGAGATAACCGGATACGGTTACTACATACCTGAGAACACTGTCGAATTCAGGGGACAGATAAGACACAGGATACCTCAGGGAAGTTCCGAGAACCAGCTGTCGATGGCTGTAAAAGCCGCACAGCGCGCTCTCGAAAACGCTTCGCTCACCATTAAAGATATCGACTGCATCGTATCGACATCTGCTGTCGGAATCCAGCCAATTCCTTGTACTGCTGCGCTTATCCATGAGCAGATAGCGAAAGGTACGTCGATCCCTGCGATGGATATAAATACGACATGCACGAGCTTTGTGTCGGCCCTGGATGTCATGAGCTATCTCATTGAGGCAGGGCGATACAACAGAGTTCTCATGGTAGCGAGCGAAATGGCGTCGGGCGGTCTTAATCCCAATCAGAAAGAAAGCTATGAACTCTTCGGTGACGGTGCTGCCGCAGTGGTCATCAGCAAGAGCAGTGACGGTGTATCCGGCGTTATATACGGAATGCAGAAGACCTGGTCCGAGGGTGCTCACGATACCGAGATCAGAGGCGGCCTTACAGGATACCTTCCGAAGAATTACGTTGAAGGCTCTGAAGAATATTATTTCGACATGAAGGGCCTCAGGATATTAAAACTTGTCGGAAGGAAAGTTCCTAAGATGTTCGATGAGTTCAAGGAAAAGAGCGGTTATTCCGTAACCGATGTCGATGTCATCGTTCCGCATCAGGCGAGCAAGGCTCTGGGAATGATAATGCATCACCTCGGTATACCCGAAGGAAAATACATCAACATCGTTCCTCAATACGGAAACATGGTTTCCGTTGCGATCCCTCACGCGCTTATCTGGGGTATCGAGAACGGTAAGATCAGGAAAGGTGACCTGGTGCTCCTCATGGGTACCGCTGCGGGACTTACCGCCAATATGCTGCTTTTGAGATACTGATAATCATCTTTTGTGAGGTGATCTTATGAAAGACAGGAAGGTCAGAACCCGTGTAATCGTCTTTACGTTGATCGAGGCTTTGATTGTGGTTGCAACCAACCTCGTGCTCAGTATTGCAACAAGTCAGGTTGACCGTTGCAATTATTATTTTTATGACGGAACGGCCATATTGGATGTCCCGTATACTGATAACGAAGGCAATGAGCATCCTGCTGGTACGGAGTTCCCGATCTCGATAATATCCGAGAACGGAACGGTTTGGGCTGCCGGAAGCCACGAAACCATAAAGATCTCCGACACCAGGAACAGCGAAGAACTGACGGCTGCCCTGGCAGAACGTAAGCAAAATGCTTTGTTTGAAGATATAAAGTCAAATGTTGTTGTTGCATTGATAAGCTTTGTTGCCGCTGCGGCGGTTTTTATCTGGATAAACATAGGCTTCAGAAAACTGTTGGGCGCACAGATCATCGCTTTGGTCGTTATCACGTTGCTCTGTGCCGTATTTGGCAGTTTCATGACGTCTTACCTTTCCCGCGCAAAGGCTCCGGTCATCTATCTTTACCCGGAGGAGGAAACAGAGATAAATGTCAGATTGGAACTCGATGGCGGGCTTAAGACGACATATCCCAAGTATGACGAAGACAGCGGCTGGACGGTAACAGCGCTGCCTGACGGTACGTTGACAGACAAGTCCGGCAGAGAATATTCATTCCTTTTCTGGGAAGGGAATATTGCCATTAAGCCCGATCTGAATGAGGGGTTCTGCGTCAGGGGTGAAGACACGGCTGATTTCCTTGAAATATCATTAAGGCATTTAGGACTGAATGAAAAAGAATCTGATGCTTTCATTATGTATTGGCTGCCTCTTATGGAGGGCAATGCATATAACGTTATCTCTTTTCAGACTGATGCTTACGAAAAGGTGGTCAAGATGGATATAACACCTGAACCGGATACGGTATTAAGGGTCAATATGCTTTGGTATCCGTCTGATTCATATGTTGATATCTGTCCTCAGGATCTTACCGGGATAAACCCATCGATAAGAGAAGGGTTCACTGTTGTCGAATGGGGCGGCGAAAAGTATGAGCGCGGGATAATGACGGTGTTCAAATGAGATTCCGTGGATGCTTTTATTTTGTGCTAGAATTACGAAGGAATCAGTGATTTGGGAGGATCTGTATGAAGAGTAAAAAACTCTTTTCAATGTTATTGTCACTTTCTTTGACTGCCGGGTGTCTGTCGCTGCCTGTATTTGCAGATGTTAAGACCGGTGAAACTGATATCGAATATGTTGTAACTGACGAATCTTCTTTGGCTCAAGCGCAAACCGCATATCTTGATGAAAACGGAGTTGAAAAAACGGTTGATGCTATCAGCGTTGTAAGTTCAGAAAACTATTATGGCGGAAACGGTGAGTCCTGGTACGTTGTTTCCGGGAATGTTGATCTTAACGGTCATATGATCCTGGCTGGTGATGTAAATCTCATTTTGGCAGACGGAGCCGAGTTAACATGCGATCTGTACTTTAATGATCATGCATCTCTTTCTGTTTACAGTCAGAGCCTTGGGAATAATATGGGAAAACTGACTCTTCCTTACGTAGTTAATGTCAGCGGTGATAACAGTTTGAACATTAACGGCGGTCATGTAACTGTATCACCGGATATTGACACCTTAGGAATACAGATGATCGGTGGAGCTTCCGTGACAATTAATGCCGGAAAAGTTTCCATAGAGGGTGCGACCGGCATCGGAGCTTTTGACAACAGCAGAGTCATCATTAACGGCGGAAATGTTACGGTAACAGGCAAAGTCTCTGATGGTGTTCAGGATACTGGAAGCAGTAATCTGATGGTAAACGGAGGAACCGTTTCCATATCGGGAAATGAATATGGAATCTATGGCGGAATTACCGTAAACGGCGGCTCTGTTACCATAGAAGGAATAAACGAAAACGCGTTTTCTAATGATGAGCTGTATGTCTGTAACGGCGGTTCTGTTGTTATAAAGAATAAGGGCGAGATCTTGCAGACATATTCTTATATTGACAGTGACGGCATTCTTAAGAGTCATTCAGCCGATCCCGTGAAAGCTTCCGATACAAGACTCGGCTCATCCGGCAAGACAACATGGTATATAGTTAATGACGACTTTGTTATATCTGATTCGGTAGTGATCAGCGGCAACGTTAATCTGATCCTGGCTGACGGTAAAAAACTGACTGTCGATCCCGGTACAAAAGACAATTACGGAATATATGTTAATCCCAAGGCTTCCTTGAATGTTTACAGCCAGAGTACGGGTGCAACAGCGGGTGAACTGACTGTAATTTCGAGTCTTTATTATTCGATATACACATTTGGTGCTATGACGGTCAACGGAGGAAATGTCACCTTAACGGGAATCGATTATTGTATCTATATAACAGACAGCGGATCTTTTACTGTCAATAACGGCACGGTATCCGTAACGGGTATTGCAGGTCTCAATAACAAAGGTGCTTTTACTGTCAATGACGGTGTTGTTGATATTACGGGAACAGGTGATGATGCCGTAATCTACTATTCGAATTATTTTGTAAACGGCGGTAACGTGACGGTTCATACCGGCAGCGAGATCCCTTCAGAAGTATCTTATATTGACGAAAACGGTGATAGTTCGAAAGCATATGCTAAAACTGTTACCGGTTCGACCACCACTTTGGGAGCCGATTACAGAACAACCTGGTATGTGGTTGATGATGATGTGGTTATCAATTCAGATGTAAATACACGTGGTGTTGTTAATCTTATCCTGGCAGACGGTAAATCGCTCAGCATTAACGGCAAGTTGGCTTTGGAAGGGAGCGGATTTGCTGTTTACGGTCAAAGCTGTGATGCCGATAAGGGAAAGATGACCATTGATGCTGCTAATGTAGGTATAAATATCAATAATACGTGCAAAATGGCAATAAACGGCGGAGATGTCAGCATAAAGGGAAATAATACCGGTATCGATATAATGTCCGGAGGCAGTCTTATGATCAACAGCGGCAATGTGGAGATCAGGGCAGCTGAAAGCCGGCCGGCGCATGGTATCTTCATCCGTGAAGGTGAGGCTGTCACTTTGGGTTACAGAACCGCGTCAGACAGCATTCTGATAAGCGGCATTACCGTGAATGATCAGTCTTCTGGTGCAATTGCCGTTAAGTCAGTCAACAGCTTTGTTGCATATGATGGTGATTCTGCGACGGGTATTATCAACAGCGGAGCGGTAAGCGATCTGGACACTGTCAGCGGAGTCACTCTCCGTCCGTTTTTCGGAAGCACGGTCACCGGTGCAAATGTATCTCTGGGTGATGAACTCGGTCTCAATTTCTATCTCCTGGTACCGGATGATGTTGTTTCTTCGGGTGCAAAAGTCGTAATGAACGGACCTAAGGGCGAGCAATCTGCAGTGCTCAGCGAACAAACAAAAAACGGTATTGAGTATAAACTGATATACAGGGTCAATGCCGTGCAGGCTGACGAAGTTATCTCTCTGAAACTCGTAAGTGCCGGTGATGAGGTTCTCGAGCTTTACAACTCTGACGGAACTTTGTGTGAAGGAAATACCAAGTCGTTGAGTGTTAACGGATATCTGACAGCCGCTATGGCATATGACGGTCTTTCAGACGCGGATAAAGCCAGGGTAAGTGCAACATATACTTATTGTGCTTATTCCGCAAAATGGAAGTATGGTACGGATATTCCTTCAAACGGCTATGTCAACGCGCTTTCGGAACCTTCTTTGGATGATCTGAACGACTATAAAGTTGTTAAGACCGGTGAGAGCAGCACCGTTAAAGTGACGGGATATGCACTTGTTCTTGATTCCAAGACTGCAATAAGGCTGTACTTTACTTTGTCTGATGATGCAGCAGATCATGTCATCAAGTGCGGAGATGAAGTGCTTACGGCTGTTTTATCGGGTGATACCGTCAACGGACTTCCGGAATATTATGTGGATATTAAAGGCATAGGCGCCGGGGATCTCGAAAAGACGTACAATGTTGTTTTCGATGAGTCGGGCGAACGTTATCAGGTTGCACTCAGTGCGATCAGTTATGTCCGAAATGTCTTAAGACTAAAGAATACATATACTGATATCTGCACGCCTGAATTGTGCGATCTTGTAACAGCTGTCTATGCTTATGCCGAGATATTTAAATGATCGGGAGGGATAATATGAAAGAGACTTATACATCGGTTGATATAGAGATAATCAGATTTGAACGCGGTGATGTGATCACATACAGTGATCCTGTAACCGGTAAGATACCGGACGTGGAAGAGGGAGGTTAAAGTCATGGGAAGAGGCGGCGGAGGCGGCAGCTCACACCACAGCTCACATCATTCAAGCAGTCATTCACATTCAGGCGGCTCCAGATCTTCTTACAGATCTTCAGGCAGCTCAAGATCTTCAAGCGGATCTTCCTACAGATCTTCAAGTTCGTCTTCGCATCACTCCCGAAGCAGCTCTTATAAGGGCGGCAGCGGTGGTTACAGCGGCGGACGCAGCAATGAGAGCTGTCTCGGCGGCTGCATGAGAGTATTCTTAGGACCGCTGTTTATCATTGCAATGTGTACCGTAATGGCATTTTTGATCATGAAAGAAAGGGGTATGGAGCCACGTATCCCATTTGAGCTTACAGTCGAGCGTTCAACCACGCAAAGAGAACGTCTGCCTGATTCCAAGTGCAGTCCTATAGACGAATGGTATCAGGATGACTGGGGTGACTGGATCGATGACGCAGAGGAAGACGAGGAATTCTCTCTTTTAGTCGGTCTTAAGAGCTTTTATCAGGACACGGGTGTTCAGCCGTATCTCTGGATAATGGGCGAAGAGGGCGAAAAATATAAGTCTGAAGGTTCAATGGAAGAACTTGCGGATGCAAAATACAAGGAGATGTTCGGTAATGATGAAGGACACCTTCTGGTCATCTTCAGGGAATATCCCAATGCTTCCGGAAACTATATCTGTACCATAACTGCCGGTTATGATGCCGAGACTCAGGTCATTGATGATCAGGCAAAAGAGATATTGCTCGATTACATCGATTATTATTATTCGGATGAAGAGTACAACGAAGGCGAGTTCTTCGAAATGGCTTTCATCCGTGCCGGCGAGAGGATCATGACCAAACAGCTGTCATGGAGGCAGATAGGCGTCATTGTTGCTGTAGCGGCTGTTGTAATGCTCGGTATCGTTATTACGTCTGACATAGTCAAGAGGCGTAAGGTAGCAGTTGCAAAGCAGAAGACCTTACAGGCCCAGGAACAGGCTAAGGAGGCTCAGGCTGTCGCACAGCAGAAGCAGACTGATTTTGACCGCAAGCAGTATGAGGATAATCTTGAGACACAGTTTGTAGCCGTAGTCTGTCCGAACTGCGGTTCCACCGGAAACAAGATCCGCAAGGCGACTGTCGGTCATTGTCCTTACTGCGGTTCTGCCATCAAGGTCGATCAGAATGGAAATGTATTCGTTTCGGGGCCTGAAAGCACGTGAGTATGGATTTCTATGTAGCGACATTATTTCCCGAGCAGGTATCAGCTTATCTGAATACGAGCATAACGGGCAGAGGCATCGCCAAAGGCGCGATATCATTGGAGTGCATCCAGATGAGGGATTATGCTCCGAATAATTACGGCCGCGTGGATGACACGATCTACGGAGGCGGTACGGGCATGATGATCCGCCCGGAACCGGTTTTCGGCGCATATGAAAAGGCAGTTGAACTCTGCGGCGGAGTAAAGCCGCATACGGTATTTATGTCGCCCAAAGGCAGTGTTTTCGATCAGGCAAAGGCACATGAGCTTGCTTCTTACGGGAAACTGCTGATAATCTGCGGTCATTACGAAGGCATAGATGCGCGCGTTATAGATGAGATATGCGATGAGGAGATATCCATAGGCGATTATGTCCTGACAGGAGGAGAGACCGCTGCGATCGTAGTAATAGATGCTGTGGCAAGACTCGTGCCTGGAGTGCTCCCAAATGAGGAGGCATATACCAATGAGTCGCATACTGACGGGATCCTGGAAGCGCCCCAGTACACCAAGCCTCCTGTATGGCATGACAGGGTGGTCCCCGAGGTGCTCAAGAACGGCAATGACGCAGCGATAGCTGAATATAACCGCATAGCGGCACTAGTCGACACATGGCACAAAAGGCCCGACATGCTCGATAAATTGGATATTTCCGAAAGTGATTGGGCGAAAATGCTTGCCTTTGAAAGAGGCATGTGTTAGAATTCTCCAGTTATCAGGGTGGTCCTCTGCCACATCCAGGCAAGAACATCTGCAGGAAAGAGAGGAAACAAACAATATGGATTTAGTAAAAGTAGTCGAGAGCGAGAATATTCGCAATCAGTATCCTGAAGTTGAAGTCGGTGACTTCGTAAAGGCTCACCTCCTTATCAAGGAAGGCGCTAAGGAGCGTATTCAGGTTTTCGAAGGCTATGTCATCGCAAGAAAAGGCCAGGGCCTTTCAGAGACAATTACAATTCGTCGTGTATCTTATGGTATCGGCGTAGAGAGAATTCTTCCTGTAAACTCACCCAAGATCGATCACATCGATGTTATTCGTAAGGGTAAGATCAGAAGAGCAAAGCTCTATTATCTCCGCGATCGTCAGGGCAAGGCTGCAAAGATCACACAGAAGATCTGATAGCGGTTTTCAATTCGATCAACAAGAGGTTGTCTCATATGAGGCGACCTCTTCTATTTCCATGGCGATGACTACGGGTATACAGAATTGGTTTCATCCTGCAAAAACTGTACAGAGGTTTTAGGAAGGCTTGTGTGATAAAATCATCAGAAAATAGTTTTAGGAGTCTTATGAGCGAAAAGAAGAACGACATCAACTGGTTTCCGGGGCATATGAGAAAAGCCCTGAACGAGACGGGCGAGAGGATGAAACTCGTCGATGTCGTCTATGAGACGGCTGACGCGAGGATCCCTTTCTCGAGCAGAAACCCTGAGCTCGACAAGATAATCGGCAATAAGCCCAGGATCGTCATCCTGAATAAAGCAGACCTTGCAGACCCTGCCAAGACGCCCCTGTGGATAAAGAGTCTTGAGTCCGAGAGTATTCGTGCTTGTGCCCTCGAGAGCACGCACAAGAAGGGCTTTGACAAGCTTAATGCCATTACCATGGAACTCATGAAGGAAAAGCTCGAGAAGGCCGCCGAGAAGGGCAGAACAGGACGTCCTGTAAGAGTAATGGTGGTTGGCGCTCCGAACACGGGAAAGTCAACGATCATAAATGCTCTGGCAGGAAGAAAAGCTGCCGACACCGGCGACAAACCCGGTGTTACCAAAGATTTCAAATGGATCATGACGGGCGGAAGGCTCGAACTCATGGACATGGCTGGAGTCCTCTGGCCCAGGATCGCCAATGCCAAGAGCGGCATCTGCCTTACGGCGCTCGGTTCGGTCAAGGAAGAGATCACCGATGTCGTTAAAGTCGCATATGAGACACTGAAGATAATGGCAGGTATTTATCCGGATCTTCTTAAGGAACGTTACGGTGTCGATATCGATGTCACGCTCGAGGAAGAGGAAGGTTTTTACCAGGATCCGTTCTACGATATCTTCCTTGCGATGGCGAAAAAAAGAGGCTGCATAATGAGCGGCGGAAGGATCGACGAGGAACGCTTTGCAAGGCTTTTCCTTAACGATCTGAGAGAAGGGAGAACGGGCAGGATAACGCTCGAGATGCCTGAGGATTATAAGTGATATTTTCAGATAAAAGAGGATGCTCAAATGGCTAAGTTAACTGTTGAACAGCTGAACGAAAAATACGATGCGATGTATGAATACGAACGCGATTGTCTTGCCAAAGGTTATAAGATGATCGGCGGTATCGACGAGGCGGGAAGAGGACCTCTCGCGGGACCTGTTGTCGCAGCATGTTGCATCCTTGATCCTGATGTTAAGATACTTGGTCTTGATGACTCAAAGAAGCTCTCTGAAAAGAAAAGGGAAGAACTTTTCGTTGAGATAAAAGAGAAAGCCAGAGCATATGCGATCTGCGCGGTAAGTCCTGAGGAGATAGATGCGATAAACATTCTCGAAGCGACTAAAAAAGCGATGAGGACATGTGTTTCTGATCTTGCGTCAAAAGGCACATCACCTGACATTCTTCTTATCGATGCGGTCAATCTTTCGGGTACCGGACTTGACGTCATACCGATAATAAAAGGCGATGCGAAATCCGATTCCATAGCAGCTGCTTCGATACTTGCGAAAGTAACGCGTGACCACATGATGGTCGAGTACGACGAGATATATCCGGGCTACGGATTCGCAAAACACAAGGGTTACGGCACCAAGGACCACTACGCCGCGATCCGCGAAAAAGGAATGACTCCGATCCACAGACGCTCATTCCTGAAGGTGATACATTAAGCCATTAAGCAGTTGTGGAGAATAATAATATTGAGTGAGCGATTCCGCACAAGCGAACTTTGTTCGCGCGGAGGACCTAGCGAACGAAATGTTATTATTCGACTCGGAGGACAGCGGAACGAAATAATATCATTCGACCTCTTGACTTTGTGGCAAAGTTTAAGTATTATATCGCTCGTGAAAGAAGAACGTCCGTTTCTCACCTCAAGCGGCTCAGGCTTGTAAAGAGGTAATAACTAGATAATTAACCTAACATTTTGAGGGGTTGCCATTAAGGCAGGGTAGTTATGAGAGAACGGATTTTATCCGTTCTTTTTTTATGCAGGTAAAAGAAGTCTTAACTAAGGAGGTGGCTACCATCGCAAAGACCAATGATACTCAGATGATTAACGGAGCTATCAAGTTCCCTCAGGTTCGTCTCATCGACGCAGAAGGACAGATGGTTGGCGTTGTTTCAATCGAAGAAGCTCTTAAGAGCGCTGAAGATGCTGAATTAGATCTCGTCTGCATATCACCCAATCCTGATAACCCTGTTTGCAGAGTAATGGATTACAACAAGTTCCTTTTTGAGAAGAGCAAGAGAGAGAAGGAAGCTAAGAAGAAGCAGAAGGAGACAGAACTTAAGGAAGTCGGCTTAAAGCTTACAACAGATGTTCACGATGTCGAAGTTAAGCGCAAGATGGTAATTAAGTTCCTCTCAGCCGGAGACAGAGTCAAGGTTAACATCAGATTCAGAGGCCGCGAGATGGCTTTCCAGAATAAAGGTTTCGAGGTCATGAACAATTTCGCTGACAGCGTAACCGAATACGGTTCAGTTGACAGACCGCCGAAGATCGAAGGCAGGAACATGGTAATGTACCTGTCGCCGTTAAAGAAAAAATAAATTAGGAGGATAGTAATATGCCCAAGCAGAAAACACACACTTCTTCAAAGAAGAGATTTAAGGTTACAGGTACCGGTAAGGTTCTCCACAAGCAGGCATTCAGAAGCCACATTCTGAGCAAGAGACCTACTAAGAGAATGAGACATCTGAGACACAACCAGGTATGCTCGGATCAGAATGCAAGAATCATCAAGAAGATGATCCCTTACGCTTAATTGCTTAGAATTTAGGAGGACAAGACAATGTCAAGAGTTAAAAGAGGAATCCGCACAAGAGCGCGTCATCATAAGATTTTAAAGGCAGCAAAGGGTTACTGGGGTCATAAGAGCAAGCTTTTCAAGGTTGCTAACCAGCAGGTTCT
>CAMVGO010000050.1 GCA_947167045.1 uncultured Clostridia bacterium | reverse complement strand
TCCACGTAATTATCTGCCACGGATATTTAAGAGGGAAAAACGCAAAGACAAAAAATGTTGAAGGAATAAGCTGAGAAATAAGAGTCACGATTATGCATAATAACGTGACGGCTATGCAAAAAAACGGAATGCCTTTTCCTAAATAAATGTTTCTGATCTTCATAGTCATTAACCCCATATCAGCCCGATGGCTGTTGATCATATAATAACAGAAAAGCAAAGCAAAGCCGGCCTTATGTCACAACCTTAAAGAATCGCATTAAGAAAAACAACCCCGCTGTCTGCAAGATGCAAAATCAGCGGGTAAGATGCAGTGTTCAAGTTATATCGTACGCAGATAGGGCAAACAACCGAATGCGCAGTAAGTACTATAGGTTGATACGGCATGGGAAGAAGAAAAATGTCGCGATAGCAGCCATAGCAAGAGAACTTGCCTGTTTTGTCTGGGGAATGATGACAGATAACATTGAAGAAAGGTATTGATATGAGAGAAAATAGTAAACAACTACTTGACGTAGGTCATTTCATAACAGTTAGTTATATTCAGGATTTTGTCATCCGACGGCTTTATACTTTTCGATATAAGAATACTGATCATTTTAGAACTCTTTATCCAGCAGTTCCAAACCATAAGTTCTTACATCACCGTTCACAGCATCAAATATCCACTCACCGACGCTTCTGTCATTGCCAAGCCTGTCGAATACATTAGATGAAATGATCGTATGCTGTGTATTGTGAGTATCGGCATCCTCTCCGTTGCTCCAGATATAAATACCTACGTCAGGGATATTCTCCTGCAAGCCATGTACCATTTCTTTCAGATCCTGCTGAAACTTATCACCCAGTTCCTTGGTCTTATCCATCTTTCCGGTATCGATATATGATTGATACTGCATTAATGTATCGTCACGATAAGAACAATCAAAGAGTATCTTCACACTGTCGCCACGCTTCTCATATAGTGCAGTCAAACTATCAAGTACAAGGTTGTCTGTAGTCAGTCTGTCAGATATCTCTGACGGAGTTCTCCATAGATCAACGGCTGTGTCATGCCATCCGTCATAAAGCAGCAGTGAACTGTCAACACAGACGGTAACATTCCCGGCACTCGGGAAACGATCGATCACATCATCGGCAAGCAGAGAAGTTGCAAATCCACCGGCAGAAAAGCCGGTCACAAGCAGCGTATCGGGTTCTCCCACATACGGCTTTATCTTTTCGATAAAGGCGGAGTAATTGTTGTATCCGGTGTGATAGACCTTTTTCTTCCCCTCATATATACCTGTTCCGGCATGAAAATCTCCTGTGGCATAAGGGATCACAATAAAGCTCCAATCCTTAAACGGGTTAAGATCATCGTTACTGCCAATACCGCCCTGTGCTACAAAATCCTGAGCAAGCATTGTAGTGGCATAAAACTCCTTCCCGCCTTCTGAGGTTTCTGGCGTGATGCTGACACCACCGCCAAAGAAATAAACAACTACCTTGTTTTCAGTACCCTTTCGGAATATGCCATGCCACTCACTACCATCAGAAGAAAAAGCGTTTTCCACTGGAACATCGTACCATTTGCCGATCTCAGGTTCTCCCTCAAGCTTCGGAAAAGTATTAAGAACAGTCATCTTTAGAAAAACTGTTATTCCCAGTGCAATCAGCACAATTATGCTTGCAGCGGCTATCATTACCCCTATAATAATTTTTTTCTTTTTTGTATTTTCCATATAGATAATCTCCTGATATTTTACGGCTCGCCAAATTCGTTTTATATGATACTATAGTATCAGCTAGTTGCTTTAAACTCAATAAAATCGGGAAAATGATACTTTTGACGGAAATAGTATCATTGGCCGGAAAGGTGATCTTGCAAATGTCAGATTATGTAATCTCTTCCTACGGAGAAGCATTGTTCAAATTAATGAAGAAAAAGAATATAGAAAAGATAACTGTTGACGAACTCTGTGAAGCAGGGGGCATCGGCAGAGCAACATATTTCCGCAATTTCAAATCCAAAGACGAGATCATTACTTCGTACATCGTCATGAAGTGGCGGGAATACGAACGGGAACACAAACTCAAGGAACATCCGCTGAATGACAGATATCGCGTGAAGCAGTATTTTGATTTCTGCTATTCTATGCGTAAAAAGAATGATCTTATAATTGAACAAGGTCATCACGGTGCAATACTGTCTGCCTACGAACTGATTACAACTGACAGTGACACCGCTCAGGCCTTGAATACATATGAAAGTTTCTATCTGGCATATGGCCTTTTTGGGATATTTATAAAATGGGCCAGAGGCGGTTATACAGAATCGGTGCAAGAGATGACAGAGATAGTGGTAGAGAAGATATTCACACCCCCGCAACTCTAAAGCGAATGTAGTGCAGCTTGAGTTCAAGAATCTTCTCGGATCATTTCCATATAATCCATCAATTCATTTTTCTGATAACGTATCTCAATCGTGTTTTTTCCTAACCACGATTCCTCCCATATATGAGCTCTTCATGAATCCGGGGAAATACAGAAAATACACTTCAGTTCCTTTTCTGTAAAATGGATCAAAAACGGTTCTGCTACAATATTTATCGTCAATTAAGTAGTAAAAATCCCTACAGAAGAATCTAATAATCCACAAACTCTTCCTGCGCGTAATATATCCTACGTGCCAGTAAAAATCCTGCTGATTGATCTTTGAAACAAAGGTCAAAGAATTTATGCAGCGAACAGTCCAAAAGGCACTCATTCCTATAATAGATGCTGCCAGAAGCATTATCACAGTCGTAATAACATCAGAAAACACATACAACTTCTCGATGAAACCGGCAAACCAAAGCACTGCAACCACTACCGAAAAAATAATACCAATTAAAGGGTAGACGAAAGTCCTCTTAAAATACTCATCACGGATTTCTTTACGATTACGCCGTCTCCTGCTCGCTTTCCATGCGCTTCATGACTGCATTAATCTCTTTCTCCGATGGTATATCAAACATCCCGATTGCGGTGAAGTAGATATCCACCTTCAGGATTATTCTATCTTATTAAAATGTTATTTTGTTATTCATTAAAGCGTAATAACTGTCGGACTATAATAAAGTTATATTTATAGCTTTGTGCTTTTAGTACAATCATTGGGCAATGCTGAATCAACGTACCATAAACATCATTCCAAAAGGTCTTCAGCTATATTGCTAATCTAATATAGAGGAATCGAAAATAGCATTTTACGTATACTGACTGGAGGTAATAAAAATGAAGAACGATAATAACATTGAAATGTCACTTGACCAGTTGGATGCGGTTGTAGGTGGTAAATGTCGTTGCACTATTGATGTTTATGATTATCCATACTGTCCTGAGTGCGGAACGAGAAATCTTACCAGGACGGGCAACACAAGACCGGGCAACACAAGACCGGAATACATTAAATACAATTGCTCACGTGACGATTTTGAATGTAAATGCAACCAATGTAAAAGAGTTTTCTGGTGGAACGAACATGGCTTTATGTTATGGTAATTAGCTGGTTAGGTTCCCTGTTCAAAGTCGAGCATATAGAAGAAAGCTGCAACGAAACGCTAAAGCGCTTGTCAAAGCATTTTCTGAAAATTTACCGTTTTTGATCATGAGGTCCCAACTTGAGCCGCACTGCATGATTTCCATCATGAGATATTCAAACTGACCACGATCGTCGTGGAGAGGGATGCCTCATTCCTCGACATGGTACTTGATATTAAGCTCAGATGTTGTATCCCAGTTACATTAACTCATAAACTGATTATATCATCGCAGTCAAAAACAGGTCCCGGAAACAGTGTTCCGAGACCTTGTTCTTTATCGATTGTTTTAAAATTTTACGATCTAAGGTTTCCCTCAGATAAGGTAATTATACCATCCCGATTAAGGGCTTTTTCATGCACTAAAAAAGCGAATTTCAGAGTTTTGTTGGCTTTTTGTTGGCTTAAAAAATTGAAAGCCCCTGTTTACGGGGCTTCCAAGCGTTTTGCGATTACTCGTACTCTACCGTTGCTGTCGGCTTCGGAGTGTAATCGTAAAGTACACGGTTGATGCCGGGAACCTCATGGGTGATACGGTCCGTGATGCGGCACATAAGATCGTAATCGATGGGCTCTACTGTAACCTGGACAACATCGACCGTGTTGATGGCGCGTACGATGCAGAGCCACTCGAATGCTCTCTTGCCGTCCTTGATGCCCGTGGACTTGAAGTCGGGAACGACAGTGAAGTACTGCCATACCTTGCCTGCAAGGCCGGCCTTTTCGAATTCTTCTCTAAGGATGGCGTCAGATTCCCTGACTGCTTCGAGTCTGTCTCTTGTGATGGCGCCGGGGCATCTTACTCCCAAGCCGGGACCCGGGAAGGGCTGACGGAATACCATTTTGTCGGGGAGACCCAATGCGGAACCTACTACACGGACCTCGTCCTTGTAGAGATACTTAACGGGTTCAACGAGCTCGAAATCGAGTTCCGGAGGAAGTCCGCCTACATTGTGGTGAGCCTTGATGCCCTGTTCGCTCTCAAGGATGTCGGGATAGATGGTGCCCTGTGCGAGGAATGCGATGCCGTCGAGCTTTGCAGCTTCTTCAGCAAAGACCTTGATGAATTCTTCGCCGATGATGTGGCGCTTCTGCTCGGGATCCGTTACGCCGGCGAGGAGATCTAAGAATCTGTCGACTGCATCAACGTAGATGAGATTTGCGCCGAGCTCGTCTCTGAAGACCTTGCATACCATCTCAGGCTCACCCTTTCTGAGAAGACCGTGGTTGACGTGTACGCAGACCAGGTTGGTTCCTATGGCCTTGATCAGGAGTGCTGCGACTACCGAGGAGTCAACACCGCCCGAAAGAGCGAGAAGGACCTTCTTGTCGCCGACCTGTTCTTTTATCGCTGCGATCTGGTCGGCAATGAAAGCGTCAGCCATTTCTTTTGTAGTGATTCTTTTCAGGGATTCCGGTCTTACGTCTGCCATATGCAAAGCCTCCGATGTAAAATATATTGACTCAAACATTTTACAATATTGTGCAGAAGTTTGGGACAGCAAATGATACAATCAGGCAGAACTTTTTGAGATACATTAAGGAGATTTATTAATATATGCGCAAAACCAAGATCATATGTACGATAGGACCTGCTTCCGACAACGAAGAGACACTGACTAAGATGTGCGAAGCGGGAATGAATGTCGCAAGACTGAATTTCTCACACGGTACGCATGAGCAGCATCAGGAGAAGATAGATCTGATCAAGAAGGTCAGGGCAAAGCTCAACCTTCCGATAGCGATCATGCTCGATACCAAGGGACCTGAGTACAGGATCAAGACCTTTAAGGACCATAAGGTCGAATTAAAGGACGGTGCCGAGTTCATCCTCACGACAGATGATATCGAGGGAGACGAGACACGCGTTTCCGTCACATACAAGATGCTCCCGAGTCAGCTTAACAAGGGAGACAGGGTCCTCATAAACAACGGACTGGTCATCCTTGAAGTAAAGGAGATCAAGGGCGCGGACGTCATCTGCAATGTCATCGTCGGCGGAACATTGTCCGACCAGAAGTCCATGAACTTCCCCAACAAGGTAATGCAGGGTGATTTCCTGAGCGAACAGGATAAGAAGGATCTTATCTTCGGCATCAAGAATGATATCGATTTTGTCGCGGCCTCCTTTGTCTCACGCAAAGAAGACATGATCGAGATGCGCGAATTCCTTGACGCTAACGGCGGATCCGACATTGAGGTCATCGCGAAGATCGAGAACCGTGCGGGTGTAGACAATATCGATGAGATCTCAGCATACTGTGCCGGCATCATGATCGCGAGAGGCGATCTCGGCGTTGAGATCCCGTTTGTTGAGGTCCCCAGCGTTCAGAAGAGGCTCATCAAGCGCTGCAGGCTCTTAGGCCGCCGCGTTATCACCGCGACCGAGATGCTCGAGTCCATGATCAACAACCCGAGACCGACGAGAGCCGAGATCTCCGACGTTGCAAATGCAGTATACGACGGCTCGTCCGCAATCATGCTCTCCGGAGAGTCCGCTGCCGGCAAGTATCCTGTCGAGGCCGTAAAGACCATGTCACAGGTTGCCGAATTTACGGAAAATCACATCAACTACAAAGAGCGTTTCGCAAAGCAGGAGTTTAAGATCCGCAATAATCTCGATGCCATCTCACACGCAACATGTCAGATGGCCATAGACGTGGGAGCAAAGGCGATAGTCGTTCATTCGAGGAGCGGAGTTACGGCGAGGATGGTATCGCGTTTCAGATGCCCTATCGACATCATCGGCATGACAACATCCGAGAGGATATGGAGAAGGCTGAATCTCAGTTGGGGCGTTATCCCGATCCTGAACGAGGAATTCAATTCAACGGATGTAATGTTCTATCACGGCATGAACGTTGCCAAGGAAGTCCTGTCCCTTAAGACTGACGATAACGTCGTAATGACAGGCGGACTTATCAACGGAAAGGCCGGAAACACCAATACCATCAAGGTGGAGACGGTCAGCTGATAACGGACCGGCATTTTAAGAAAACAACTGATTTATATCAGTCATACAAGCACTCGACGACAAGCCATCGGGTGCTTATTTCTTCCTTGTAGATCGAAGTGACGGTGTTGTCATAGACCACCCTGTATCTGTCTGAAGCGGCGTAAAGATCATCGGCGAACCATTCGTCGGTTGTACCCGGCAGAAGATCTAAAACGAGCGCGTCGCAGCCGTATTTGCCGACGAATTCATCCATGTCTTCGATGTTGTCGATCATCATCTGCCCGGAGATATAGTCCGTGCCGGAGAAACTTGCCATGTAAAGATCGGAACGGTTGTCTATGTGTACGGGGATCCCGTAGAAGGCGAGCCACGTTCCCGTGTTGAAGGAGTTGTATATCCTCTTGTAGCCGTTCTGCTTGACGCACCCGATGACGCCTTCGTCATATGCCGCTATGGCGCTGGCCGTAGACATGGTGTTGGTCGGGATGAACTTTATGACAGAAAAGACTGATATGAATGCGAAGTAGAATACGCAGAACGCTGAGAGTATGTAGAATGACGCATTGCTGAACTTTATCTTTTCGAGATTGATGCGGAAGATATTCTGGTTGAACCAGGTAAGGAGGCTCTGGATCTCTTCCGTGCAGAGCGCCAGCAGGAAAAGGGCAGTAAAGTTCATGAAGCGGCAGTATTTGCAGGAAATGACGATGAACATGCAGAAGATGCAGAGTCTGGTTATGGCATTCTTGTCGAAGGCCTTTACTCTGCCGTCAACGGCAAATGCGACTATCACGAGAAGGAGTACGGCGATCTCCCATATGGCAAATGTCTTCGGAGCCCACTCGATGTTATATGCCCAGACATCCTTGCCGTCTGACTGGACGAGGGCATATGCCCATACCTTTATGCCCAGAGGATTGAGGAGCGAACAGACAAATGCGCCTGCGGCTGCCGCAAGGTATATGAGCGCTGTTTTGAACTGTCTGAAGATGAGCTCAATAACTATGAATACCGCAAATACGGCGAAAAGGAGCGGTACCATGCCTCCGTGGATCCAGGCGAGAGCGAAAGCCGCTCCGCAGAAGAAAAGAGATTTAAACAGTATCTTCTTTTCGGAGAGCATCACATAGACCACGAGCAGGAACGCGAGTTCCGAGAAAAGATGGGGTCTTGCGTTGTAGTTGGGGAACGAAAGGAGTCTTGCGACCACCGAGACAGCCACGATTATCAGGGGATGGACCTTTGCCGAATGTTTTTTGAAGATGATCCCGGCTATGGCATAGTTGAAGCCTGCACAGACTCCGATGACGCCCGCAAGTCCCAAAAACTTATAGGCGATGCCGACTATGTAATACCAGCCGATCTCGTGGGGCCACCAGTTGAGGCCTTCATGCCAGCTGTATATTTCCTCCGGAATGAACCTGCCGCTCGCAAGGCAGTCCAGACCTATCTTTATCTGGATGGCGGCATCGCCCACATAGTTGCCGATCATATCGGTGTAGAGAAAAGGGCAGTATATCAGTACAACCGCGCAGATAAGGAAGATGTTCCGGGCATTGAGCGGCCTTCCGTGTCTGTAATCGAGAGCATTCTCGTGCTTCATAACGTCTCCATAAAGCGAAATCTTTACCAAAATTATACTCTTTGGAGCGATACAAAGGATATACTTACTGTAAAAGACCGCAAACCCTATATTTGATGCCGTTTTGATGCCGATTTGCCTCAATTTGCACCAAAATCAGGATTAGATATAATGTATCGCGATAGTATAATTCGATTGAGGTGTGGGGAACACTGTTTACTTTGTATGGATAATAGGACTGAAAATCAAAACCGCATAGAAGACAAAGGGGAAGTCACCGGCATAAGACCGGGGTCTGAGGTTGCAAAGACTGAGAAGGCCAAGCCCGCAAAGACTCTTTCCGAAGAGGAGAGGGACGCTGCCCTTATCAACAGACCGAAGGCCAAGGATGTTACACCCCTGGCAAGCAAGAAGCTCGCTCCGAAGGATATTCCCGTTTTCGAGGATACTCCCGAGAGGCGTGAGAAACTCGAACTCCGCAAGAAGAGGCATTTCAAGAGGAAGCTCCGCGACTGGGGCATCTTTACGGGTTACCTGACACCGAGTTTTGTCGGCGTGCTCGTTTTCTTCTTCCTGCCGCTGCTCATGCTGCTCAAGACTTCATTCCAGAAGTCTCCAACGAATTCCGATTTCGTCGGATTCCGCAACTATGAGAGAGTTCTTACCAACGATGCCTTCATTTCCGCATCGAAGAATACGCTTACTTTCGCGCTCATTTCCGTGCCGCTGGCAGTCGTTCTCGCACTGCTCGTCGCGCTCCTGCTCAATTCGGGACTTCCGGGAAAGAGCCTTTTCAGAAGTTTCCTGTTAAACCCCATGATGGTGCCTGTAGCATCAGTCGTGCTTATCTGGCAGGTATTCTTCAGCTATAACGGCGTCGTAAACGGCATCACTGCCCAGCTTTTCGATAATGCCGAAAAGATAGACTGGCTCAAATCGTCCTACGCGCAGATAGTAATAATGCTTTTGTTCCTATGGAAAAACCTGGGTTACAACATGGTTTTGTTCCTGGCGGCCCTCAACAGCATCCCGCATGAGATACTTGAGTCTGCCTCGATAGACGGCGCCGGCCCGGTCAAGAGATTCTTCGCGATCAAGCTCCACTATCTGTCACCGACGATATTCTTCGTAGGCATAATGTCGCTTATCAACTCATTTAAGATATTCAGAGAGGTCTATCTGCTTACGGGCGACTATCCGTTCGATAACCTCTACATGCTCCAGCACTTCATGAACAACTCGTTCACGCACCTCGATTACAGCAAGCTTTCCGCAGGTGCGATCGTAATGTGCATAGTAATGATAATAATCGTAGGCGGTCTGTTCTTCGCAGAATCCAAGTTCGATAAGGATGTGGAGGAATGACGATGGACGAGATCAAGCGTACACAAAGAAGAAGAGCAGCAACTCTGGCGCGCCGCAACATCTATGTTGAGACAAAGCAGCCCGAGACATTCATCACATCACTCAATCCCGAGGCAAGGGAAGCTTTTTTCGCTTCAGAGAAAAAGAGAATCGCCCTTAACCTCAGGAAGCGCAGGATAACGAAAGGGATAATCACCGGTATAGGAGTCGCCGTCGCCATATTCATCTCGGCACTGGCACTCGTCCCGATTTTTTTTACTTTCCTTAATTCGTTTATGTCTTCCGAAGAGATCGTATCGAATTACCAGGTCGTATTCCAGAGCATGTCCGGACACGCGACCCAGGGCGCCACATACATGTCCAGGACACCTGTCCTGAAGCTCATACCTGAGGAAGTCACGATAAGCCAGTACACGACACTGCTCTTCATGAATCCGGAGTATCTGTTCAAGTACTGGAACTCGATCATACTGACGCTCCCCATCGTTGCAGGACAGATGATCGTAGCCTGCCTTGCTTCATATTCATTTGCAAGATACAGAAGGAAGAGGAGAGAGGTGCTGTTCTTCTCGTACATCATCCTCATGCTCATGCCGTTCCAGGTAACGCTCGTTCCGAACTACATGATCTCGGACGCGCTCGGTATCCTTGATACCATCTGGGCGATCATACTGCCGGGTATTTTCTCGACTTTCGCGATCTTCCTTCTCACCAAATACATGCGCCAGATCCCGTCGGGATATATCGAGGCGGCAACGCTCGACGGCGCGTCGGAATGGCAGATATTCACGAACATCGCGCTGCCTTTGTGCAAGAACGCGATATTCGCTTTGACGATATTGCTCTTCATCGATTACTGGAATATGGTCGAGCAGCCGCTCGTTCTCCTGACCGATGTGGACAAACAACCGTTGTCGGTATTCCTTTCACAGATAAACGAACCGGAACTGGGAATCGCATTTGCGGCATCGAGCGTCTACATGATCCCGCCGCTGCTGATCTTCTTCTGGGGTGAGGATTATCTCGTCGAGGGAATCTCAAGATCGGGAATCAAATAAATAAACAATATGCGCAGGGAAGCACATACGTAAGATACGGAGGAACAAAGAAGATGGCAAAGGGTAGCACTAGAAGAGCCAAGGTCGTAAAAGCGATGATCGCTTTTGTTTTGATCCTTGCATTGCTGACATTCTTCTCGAACACGATAATGAACCTGACGATACCGAAGGTTATGGGAGCATATGCCTCCAGAGGCAATCTCTCATATTCCAATTCCGCCAGAGGTACGATAGAGGTCGAAAACCAGACGGAAGTCAAAGGTCTTGAAGGCAGGACCGTCGATCAGGTAATGGTTACCAACTACGACCAGGTGGAGAAGGGAGACGTGCTCCTGACACTGAAGTCCCTGGAGGATTCCGAGGCACTTGAGTCAAAGAGGGAAAGCCTTAAGGAACTCGAGAGAGAAGCGGAATATGAGGCAAGATCGCCTTCAGACACCACGGATTTCTCACCTTACCGCGATGCCATTAACTCCGCAAAGACTTCCCTGTCCGAAGCAAAGGACACGCTTTCACAGGTACAGAACAAGTCCGCCGTTGAGAACGAGAACAGAAAGATAATCGATGAAGAGTCCGCAAAGGCAGTATCACTTGAAGCATCGGTAAAGGCTGCAGCTGAAACAGTCGAAGACATTCAGAAACAGATCGACGCGATCGATGCTGCGATCGCACCTCTTCAGTCACAGATAGATGTTTATGTCGCATTGGGCACTCCCACTCCGACTCCTTCTCCCGCACCCGGAGAAACAACTCCTCCGGTTACGAACACCGAAAACACCGGTGATACGGGTGATGCAGGTGATGCCGGAGACGCAGGCGACACGGGCGATTCAGGTGATTCCACCACTCCTCCGCCGTATGTTCCCAATCTCGATGCGGACGGATTAGACAAGAATTCACCCACATATGAGATGGATAAGCTCATGTATAAGATCGCTCAGTACGAAGAGCAGAAGGAAGCCCTTGAATCGCAGCTCGAATCAGCTCAGGCACGCCTTACCGAGGCATCCGCAGAGCTCGCAGAGTGCCAGGGCAAGATCAACGAGGCACAGCAGGCCATCGATGCACTCGGACAGCTTCCTTCGGAGTCTGCTGCGCAGAACGCCGTAACTTCCGCCCAGAATGCAGTAAATTCAGCCCAGAAGTCATATAACGACGCACAGACACAGGCAGGCATTACTGCTGATAAGAATAAAGACGCCATTGCAGACCGTAATGCAAAGATCGAAAAACTGAAGAAAGAGATCGAGGAGCTCGAGAAGGCATCCAAGATCAAGGAGATCACGGCCCCGGTTGCAGGTTATATTTACAATTTCTCCGTCATGTCCGGTGATGAACTCACCGCAAAGACAATCGTCACATATATCATTCCCGTTACGGACAGGATCTGCTCGGTAACGTTCAGCTTCACGGCTTCCGCGGCACAGAACATCTGGGTCGGAATGCCGCTCGAGGTGACATCAGGATTCATCGAAGGATGCACGGTATCCTCAATGAAGCCCGATCCGAACGATCCTAGAAACACGAAACTCGTCAAGTGCATCGTCGACGGCTCTGATGCATGGCCCGGAGAGGAAGTTACCGTTAACGCCGGAAGAGGCAACGACAACTACAAGTGCGTCGTTCCGAGCAGCGCGGTCAGCGAAGACAACAGCGGATCCTTCGTATATGTTATCGTTGGTTCCTCCACTCCACTCGGCGATAAGTATGTCGTAAAGAGAGTAGACGTAACCGTTGAGGCAACTGACGGTGCGGCATCAGCCATCAAGGGTGAAGGACTTGATAAGTACGATGTCATGATCGTAGTCAGGGCAGAGAAGCCGCTCGAAGACGGACAGAGAGTAAGACTCGAAGACTATACCGCCAAGTAAGCCCCGTAAGGAAAGACAGAAATGCGAGTAGTAGAAAAGACAAAAGAGATCTGGAGCAAAGAAAAGGAGAATACTAGGAAGAATTTCCTGAAGCTCATCCTTGCGGTTCCGTTCTGGATCATATTGGGAGCGCTGGTCCTGATCGGGATAGGTGTCGGAAGAGCGATCTTCCTGAGCGGCTCAAGACCCGACCAGCATGTCGCTGAGATCTGGCAGAGCAATTCTGAAGTATCATTCAGGCACATGAGCGTCTATGCCGGCGGCATAAGGGTTTCAGGTGACACTTCGCCCATGACGTACATAGCAGGCGGCAAGTCGATCCATTATGCTGATATACCGATCATCAGGAAAGCTCTTCAGAGTTCGGCCGATACCGGTTCCGGCGCTTCGGGCAAGAATCTGGGCTATGTCGAAGGCAAGCTCAGAGGCTGGGAGGACTGCTATTCCTCCACGGTAATGGCTACCGTCTCAGCCATGGAGTTCAAAGACGGCAAGGAAGTAACGACAGGTACCGCCAATGCGCAGCTTGTTGCCGTAGGCGGAAATTACAAGGCGTTCCACCCCTACAGATACATGTCAGGCGGATTTCTTCCCGAGATCCCCGTGGATATGAACCAGATAGTCATCAATGACGTTCTCGCCTGGAAGTTCTACCGTTCATACGATGTTGTCGGAAACAAGATCATCATAAACAACCAGATGTTCACCATCATCGGCGTTGTTGAGGAGAAGAATACCAAGGTTGCTGAACTTGCAGGTGAGCAGGAAAACCGCGCGTTCATCTATTTCGGCGCACTCGGCACCATATTCGGCAGCAAGAACAGTTCCGGCAGCGATGAATTCGGCGATTACGGCAGCTATGGCGACTACGAAAACAATGGTGACTACAGCGGCAGCGGTTCGGGCACGACGGATTCCGAGGCGGACTATGCGATCCAGTGTTATGAAGCAATGCTTCCCGAGCTCGTAAAGGGCGTAGCGGTAACGGACTTCAAGAATGCGCTTCCGTCATATTCGCTCACGAATCCCCAGGTTTATGTATCGAACGATACCGGCAGATTCGGCGTTTTCAGGATCCTTGATACGATGTTCCCGTTGGGCGAGACCGACAGGGCGAGGATGGGATATGAGTTCCCTTATTGGGAGAGAGCCGCACAGCTCACAGAGGACAGGCTCTTCTACGATTATATGATTACCGCTTTCGGCATCCTTCTGCTGTTTGTAGGCATCGTCATGATCGCTCTCAAGTTCCGTGCCAAGAAGACCGTTGATCCCGATGATCTCGAAGCAGATGACATCGAAGACAGGAATGAGAAGGCCGAAAAGGAACTGATACTCAAGGCCTGAACATTACGGATAGAATAATCCTGATTTTTTACTTATAATTCCCTTTAGGCGTCATGCCTGAAGGGAATTGTTTTATGCGGAAGATAATGGCTGAACTGATATCCGTTGTTTTGGCACTGGCATTTGTTTTTGCATCTGCCGGCTGTTCCGCCCGTGAATACGACTATAAGCTGGAGACGACAAATGCTTCGGCGGCGAAAACTGCGGCATATCAGTCAGAAGCCGTTCTTTATTCCCGAAAAGAATTCGACAGCAGGAGATATCCTTATTTCGCCATGCTGAGCGAGACGGAGAAGGATGTCTATTCTCTGATCTACGAAGAGCTTTCCCAAGGAAACAGGAAGTTCGAATGTCCTGTGAATGCGAACTCCGACCAGCTTTCAAAGGCGGTCGACGCAATGCTTAATGACCATCCCGAGATATTCTGGCTGGATAACAATTACGGGTTCACATACGATCCGGCAGACGGCTCCATCAAGGAAATAACGTTCAAGTTCTTTGACTTCGCAGATACGCCCGAAAAGCTCGAAAAGGCGAGGGCTGAGTTCAATTCCGCGACGGATTCCCTGGTTGCCGGAGCGCTCACTTATTCAACGGTTGCCGAACGCGAACTGTATTTCCACGATTATATCTGTGAAAACACCGAATACGACGAGGAAGCGCCGTACAATCAGAGTGCTTATTCCGCACTTGTGCTTCACAGGTCTGTCTGCGCCGGATATGCCAGGTGCTTCCAGTATCTTATGCAAAAGACGGGTGCGGCCTGTTATTACGTATCCGGCAGGACCGAAGGCCTCGTTACCGATACGGGAGAGGAAGGTGACGGTATGAGCAACGGCCGCCATTCGTGGAACATAGTCCTCATTGACGGTGAATTCTACAATATCGACTGCCTGTGGGACGATACGGCAAGCGATGTTTACGGCAACCTGATATATCCTTTCTTCAATCTGAGCGATGAAGCTCTGATACATCACGCGCGTTCAGGGATGTCCGTATATCTTCCGGATTGCAACGGCACCGATTTCAAGTATTCCAACATGTTCGGCGATACCGTCGAAGCGGACGAACTCGTGTTTACCGACGCGGCATGAAATCCCCCGAAAACTCCATGTGCTTATTTAAAGAAGATTATTTTTAGCGTATAATTAACAGATTGATTATAAACATATTCATTTTGTAGGAGATGTAAAAATGAAAGAACTAATGCTTGGAAACAAGGCTATCGCAAGAGGTCTCTATGAGGCCGGCGTGGCAGTTGCAAGTTCGTACCCCGGCACTCCCAGTACTGAGACTACCGAAGAGGCTGCCAAGTACGATGAGATCTACTGCGAATGGGCACCCAACGAGAAGGTCGCAATGGAGACCGCTTTCGGTGCGAGCAGGGCAGGCAAGAGATCTTACTGCGCCATGAAGCACGTAGGACTTAACGTCGCTGCCGACCCGCTCTTCACAATGAGCTACACCGGTGTCAATGCCGGAATGGTCATCCTCGTAGCTGACGATCCCGGAATGCACTCTTCCCAGAATGAGCAGGATTCAAGGCACTACGCGATCGCTGCTAAGATGCCTATGTTAGAGCCCGCCGATTCCCAGGAAGCAAAGGACTTCGTGATCGAGGCATACGATATTTCCGAGCAGTTCGATACTCCCGTACTCATCAAGATGTGCACGAGAGTTGCTCACTCCCAGTCCGTAGTTGAGACAGGCGAGAGGATCGAAGTTGCCGTCAAGCCTTACGAAAAGGATGCAGGCAAGTACGTAATGGTTCCCGCAAACGCAAAGAGACGTCATCCCATCGTTGAGGAGAGAACGAGAAAACTCGTTGCATTTGCCGAGGAGTCTTCTCTTAACCGCGTTGAGGAAGGTTCTGATACATCAATGGGCATCATCACTTCCTCCACTTCATATCAGTACGTTAAGGAAGTTTTCGGAGACAAGTATCCGGTATTGAAGATCGGACTTATCAACCCGCTTCCCGAGCAGAAGATCAGGGACTTCGCCGCAAAGGTTGACAAGCTCGTAGTTGTAGAAGAGCTCGATCCTATCATTGAGACTCACTGCAAGACATTAGGTCTTGAGGTAGTTGGCAAGGATGTATTCCCGCTTATCGACGAGTTCTCCCAGGGCCTTATCGCTGCTAAACTCGGACTTCCTGAGAAGCCTGCATGCAAGCCCATCGAAGGACTTCCCGGAAGACCGCCGGCAATGTGTGCAGGCTGCCCTCACAGAGGCATGTTCTATGTTCTTTCCAAACTCAAGCTCACAGTCATGGGCGACATCGGATGCTATACACTTGGTGCCACACCTCCGCTTTGCGCTATCGATACAACGGAGTGCATGGGTGCATCCATCAGCTCACTCCACGGCTTTAACAAGGCTCTTGGCGCTGATGCTGAGAAGAAGACCGTTGCCGTTATCGGTGACTCCACCTTCATGCATTCAGGTATGACAGGCCTTGCAAACATCGCATATAACCAGACAAATTCAACTGTCATCATCCTTGATAACTCCATTACGGGCATGACAGGACACCAGCAGAATCCCACGACAGGTTTCAACCTCCGTGGCGATCCGGCAGGAAAGATCGACCTTGAAGCTCTCGTCCGCGCAATGGGCATCAACAGAGTACGAGTTGTCGATCCTTATAACCTCGCTGAGGCTGAAGCAGCAGTCAAGGAAGAGCTCGCAGCTGAAGAGCCTTCCGTAATCATCTCCAGAAGACCGTGCGCTCTCCTCAAGAAGGTAAAGCGCGGTGAGCCTATCCGGGTTAACCCCGACAAGTGCAAGTCCTGCAAGGCATGCATGAAGCTCGGATGCCCTGCTATCTCCTTCAAGGACGGACACGCAAAGGTAGACGTAACACAGTGCTTCGGCTGCAAGGTATGCAGCGAGCTCTGCAAGTTCGGAGCTTTCGAGACATTGAACGGGGAGGCAATCACATGGTAACAAGCATAATGATAGTAGGCGTCGGCGGACAGGGTTCGCTCCTCGCAAGTAAGTTATTGGGCAGAGCCGCTATGGACAAGGGCTACGACGTAAAGGTCTCCGAGGTTCACGGAATGAGCCAGAGAGGCGGAAGCGTAGTTACTTACGTCAAGTTCGGCGACAAGGTAAATTCCCCCATCATCGACAAGGGCGAAGCTGACTACATCATCTCTTTCGAGCTCCTGGAAGCTGCAAGATATGTTCAGTTCCTAAAACCCGGCGGCCAGATCGTCACTAACTCTCAGCAGATCGATCCCATGCCCGTAATCGCAGGCACGGCAGAATATCCGTCTGATCTTATCGCAAAGATGGAAGCTGCAGGAGCCAAGGTAGACGCCATCGACGCTCTCACGATCGCCGAGCAGGCCGGTTCATCCAAGGCAACGAACATCGTGCTCATGGGTGTTTTCTCAAAGTACATCTCTGAGATCAGCAAGGAAGAGTGGATCAAGGCCGTTGAAGCTTCTGTTCCCGCCAAATTCCTTGAGCTCAACATGAAGGCCTTCGAAATGGGCCTCGCAGCAGAATAAATATCAGTAATTGACGGAGCAGATAAGTGGCAATTTGCAGTTTTTGTTATGACAGACAGGCTATCGCTTTTACGACACGCGTCGTGAACGGTGAGAGCATGAATGAGAATTACTGTCTTAAGTGTGCTTATCTGTCGAAGGTTCCCGGTATTTTTGAACACATGGTCTCTGCCGGTATCAATGACGAAAACATTGATGCGATGGCTGATAAAGTTGAGATCATGATGCTTGAGAATGGCGGAAACGGTGATTTTCAGAGTTTTTTCAAGAACCTGAAAAACCAGGAAACTGATTATCATCCGTTTGCCGGCGGCAAAGCTCCGGAATCCCCGGCTCCCGTCAGGGAAGACACTGATAAGAAAGAAGAGAATATGCCTGATTTGGAAGAAGTAAGAAAGTTTTTCGAGGGTGACAAGTATGCCACCGAAGCAACCGGAATAGTTATCGAAAAGGCTGAGAAGGGCCACAGCGTTGTATCCCTTGAGCCTGACGGAAGACACCTTAACGCTGTCGGAGGTCTCATGGGCGCCGTCTATTACACAATGGCTGACTTCGCGTTCGCCGTTGCAGAGAACTGCATTCTGGATTCCGATACGATCACTGTAACACAGGCAACACAGATGAATTTCTTAAGGTCCTGGCACGGCGGCAAAGTCACATGCACAGCCGACATCGTCAAGGACGGAAGATATATCTGTTTATACGAGGTAAAGGCCTTCGACAAGAACGGTACCGAACTCGCACTGATCATCGTCAACGGTTTTAAGACCGCACGAAATAAACATCCCGCTTAAGGAGGGACCATTTTATGATTTGGAACGAAGCAAAGGAGTGCATGTCGCGTGACGAACTTGAAGCGCTTCAGAGCGCAAGACTCGTCAAGCAGGTAAACCGCATTTACCACAACGTTGAATATTACCGCAAGAAAATGCAGGCAGCAGGTTTGGAACCCGGCGATATCAAAGGTATCGAAGACCTTGATAAACTTCCGTTTACCACTTACGCAGATCTTAGAGACACATACCCCTTTGGTTTGGCTGCAGCACCCAGATCAGAACTGGTCCGTGTTCACGCATCATCCGGTACTACCGGAAAGCCCAAGATCGCCGTCTACACAAGACGCGATATCGATATCTGGGCTGAGTGCGTTGCAAGATGTCTTTCAATGGCAGGGATCACCAAGGATGACATCATCCAGGTAGGTTACGGCTACGGCCTCTTCACAGGCGGTCTCGGAGCCCACTACGGTGCAGAGTACCTTGGCGCTCTCGTTCTCCCTATGTCCACAGGTAACACACAGAAGCTCATCGACATGATGATCGACTGCGATGTTACATCTATCGCATGCACGCCTTCATATCTCCTGCATGTTGCGGAAGATCTTGAGAAGACAGGCCTCATCGACAAGATCAAGCTCAAGTGCGCCATCTGCGGCGCTGAGCCCTGGACGGACGAGATGCGTGACCAGATGGAGTCAAGACTTCACATAAAGGCATACGACATCTATGGCCTCACAGAGATGATGGGCCCCGGCGTTGCATGCGACTGCGAATATCACAAGGGTCTCCATATCTGGGAAGACCACTTCCTTCCCGAGATCATCGATCCCGCCACACAGAAGCAGCTTCCCAAGGGTTCTGACGGCGAGCTCGTTATCACCAACCTCACCAAGGAAGGCATGCCTCTCATCCGTTACAGGACCAAGGATCTCACATCCATCGAATACGACAAGTGCGAGTGCGGACGTACGATGGCAAGGATCCAGCGCTTCAGAGGAAGATCCGACGACATGCTCATCATCCGCG
>CAMVGO010000049.1 GCA_947167045.1 uncultured Clostridia bacterium | reverse complement strand
ATGGCAAGGATCCAGCGCTTCAGAGGAAGATCCGACGACATGCTCATCATCCGCGGCGTAAACGTTTTCCCTTCACAGGTCGAGGCAGCACTCCTCACGGTAGAGGGAACCACTCCTCACTATATGCTCGTAGTAGACCGTGTCGACAACACCGACACTCTGGAAGTCCAGGTTGAGGTCGCCGAGAATGTCTTTACGGACGAGATCAAGTCTTTGGAGAAACTCTCCAAGGCAGTACACGACAAGCTCAAGATGGCCATCGGTCTCAATGCAAAGGTCAAGCTCGTTGAACCCAACGGCCTTGAGCATTTCGACGGCAAGAGCAAGCACGTTACAGACAAGCGCAAGCTTTATCAATAATACAGGGGAGGTACCGTTATGTTCGTTAAGCAGTTATCGGTTTTTCTTGAAAATACTGAAGGCAGACTTGATCAGGTATTGAAGATCCTTGCCCAGGGCGGTATCGACCTGCTTTCCGCAAGTCTTGCAGATACAATGGAATACGGCGTACTCCGCCTGCTCTCCAAGGAACCTGACAGAGCAAAGCAGATACTGAAGGAAGCAGGCTTCGCGGCACGTATCGATGAGGTTATCGCCGTTGTCGTTCCCGATGCGGTAGGAAGCCTTGCCAAGGTCGTTGCCATGATACATGCGGCTGGCATCAACATCAGCTACATCTACGGTCTTTCGATCGACGGTGAGGGCGCGCCCATCGCCATCAAGACGAATGACAATGCCAAGGCTGAAGCGATCCTCAATGCAGCAGGCGTAAAGACGCTCGGCATGGAAGATCTGCAGTAAGATAAGTTATTAATTCGATTTTTGAAGGAGCTGTCCCGTTGGGCGGCTCCTTTTTTGTATGTGACTTGAGATGAGACTTTTTGAGAAAACAGTCTCACTTAGATTCATCTGCAACATTTCTTTTTATTTATCTGTGTAAATGGTATAAGTGCAATTCAGGACATGTTTTCGGAGGTGCTTGAAATGCCTCAGAATAAAAGGAAATGGTTGTTTGTAAAGATAGCAGTCGCAATAGCAGCAACTGCTGTTTTTGCAGTGCTGTTTGTAATTCCGTTCAACTTTAAGGATGAGGAAGGCGGGTATACTTTTTCGCCAATTGTCCCATGGTATGTGATCCGGGAAGAATATGATTATTTCGAGGAACCTTCAAACGCTCCATTTATTGGCACCTGGGATTTTCCTGACAGATCTGTAAGGCACAAACTGATAGTTTTCGGCAAAGAATACAGATCAGACATGTACCTGGAATATAAGGATGGCCGGGTAATAAAGATGTGATGGATTGCTAAAACTGATTACGATCATCTGCTTTTTGAAGGAGCTGTCCCGCCGGGGCGGCTCCATTTTTGCATGTGACTTGAGATGTGACTTTTTTCGAGAAAATAGTCTCATTTTCAGTCACACGTGGTGCAGGCAAAGTGAAGGCAACAAAAAAGGCCCGCCACCCAAGTGACAGGCCTTTTAAAAGCTTCAAGTAAAGTCTATTACGCTTCGTCAGCCGGTGCATTCTCGGGAAGCGAATACTTCTTCTCGACAGTGACCTTCTCGTCGTAGCAGGAGAAGATGCCGTCGACCTTGTCCTTGGCAAGCTTAGGTGTGATAAGGCTTACGAGGGGTACGATAATGAGGCCTGCAACCATTGTGACTGCGCCTGCATTGATAGGTGAAGCGATGAACTTCAGGAACATGTTGGCAACCGTGAAGCCTACACCGAAGATGAAGCATACCCAAACGGAGAGCTTTGTTGTCTTCTTCCAGTAAAGACCCCAGAGGAACGGTGCGAGGAATGCTCCTGCGAGTGCGCCCCATGAATAACCCATGAGCTGAGCGATGAATGTCGGAGGGTTAAGTGAGAGGAGTACGGATACTGCGATGAAGAAAACGAGGAGGAGACGCATCGTAACGAGCTGTGTCTTTTCTCTCTTCTTCTTGTCTTCGTTCTTCTTAGGCTTGATCTGCTCGATGAGGTCCAAAGTAACTGTTGAGCTCGATGTGAGAACGAGGGAAGACAGTGTGGACATCGAAGCGGAAAGAACGAGCACGATAACGACACCTACGAGAATGGTAGGGAGGTTCTCGAGCATGGTGGGGATGATGGAGTCGTACATGACTGAACCGTCATCCTTGTAGATAGCGGGATTGCCTTCGTAAAGTCTTGCGAAACCGCCTAAGAAGTAGCAGCCGCCTGCAACGATGAATGCGAAAACCGTGGAGATGATGGTTCCTGCCTTGACGGACTTCTCGTCCTTGATGGCGTAGAATTTGCCGACCATCTGGGGGAGACCCCATGTACCGAGGGATGTAAGGATGATTACACCAAAGAGGTTAAGAGGGTCAGGTCCGAAGAATGATGTGAACGCACCCTGCATGCCTGCCGTAACGGGAAGGTCGGACTCTGACTGTGAAAGCGTGGTGAGAGCGCTGAGGAATCCGCCGTTGTTGTTAAGGACTGTAGCGATTACTGCCGTGATGCCGAAGAGCATGATGATACCCTGAACAAGGTCGTTTACGACTGTAGCCATGTAGCCGCCTAAGATGACATAGACGCATGTAAGAGCTGCCATTACGATGATGCAGACCTTGTAGTCGATGTTGAAGGCCATGTTGAAGAGTCTTGAAAGACCGTTATAGACTGAAGATGTATAAGGGATAAGGAAGATGAAGGAGATGAGGGCTGCTGCAACTCTTAAAGCCTTGCTGTCAAATCTCTTTCCGAAGAAGTCAGGCATCGTCTTGGAGTTCAAGTGCTTTGTCATGACTCTCGTTCTTCTGCCGAGGATGATCCACGCGAGAAGCGAACCGATGACGGCGTTTCCGATACCGATCCATGTCGATGCCACACCGTACTTCCATCCGAACTGTCCTGCGTATCCGATGAATACTACCGCAGAGAAGTAGGAAGTACCGTAGCCGAAAGCCGTGAGCCAGGGGCCTGCGTTTCTGCCGCCCAATACGAAGCCTTCAACGCTGTTTGCCTTTTTACGTGTCATGATGCCGATTCCGATCATGACGGCGAAAAAGACTACCAGAAAGATAATCTTGATTGCCAGATCCATGTTTTGTTCCTCACTTTTGCTTCTTCCACCCTCAAAATGATAAGAAGCGTTTTTATTCAAAAAATAAGCCTTGTGCCTAAAAAAACACAAGGCTTACATTTTAAGACTGATTTTCCTGTTCTACAAGTCTTTCCGCACCATATCTTTTGCGGAGAACGGGTTTTTCGATCTTGCCGGTGGCGTTTCTCGGAACGTCTGCCAGTATGATCTGCTTCGGTCTCTTGTAACGGGGAAGCTGTGTGCAGAACTTCTCGAGTTCCTCGACCGTGCAGTTGCTGCCGGGTTCGATCTCAACGATGGCACCGGTGATCTCACCTAATCTCTTGTCGGGAAGGCCGATGACGGCAACGTCCTTGACCTTCGGATATTCCTGGAGGAAGTTCTCGATCTCGACAGGGTAGATGTTCTCACCGCCTGATACGATAACGTCCTTCTTACGGTCAACGAGGAAGTAGAAACCATCCTCGTCCTGGCGCGCCATGTCGCCCGTGAAGAGCCATCCGTCTCTTAATGTTTCCTTTGTTGCCTCGGGATTTCTGTAGTATTCGAGCATTACGCCGGGGCCCTTAACGCAGAGCTCACCGACTTCGCCCTGAGGAACGGTGTTGCCTTCCTCGTCAACGATCTTGCACTCCCAGCGGTAACCGGGAACGCCGATGGCGCCTACCTTATGAGTATTGGCAAGTCCGAGGTGAACGCAGCCTGGGCCGGTGGATTCGGAAAGACCGTAGTTTGTATCGTACTGGTGATTCGGGAAGTAATCCTTCCAGTGACGGATGAGTGACGGAGGTACGGGCTGGGCGCCGATGTGCATCAGACGCCATTGATCGAGCTTGTAATCCGAAAGCTTCAATTCGCCTCTGTCCAAAGCATCGAGGATGTCCTGAGCCCACGGTACCAGAAGCCATACGATGGTGCACTGCTCGTCTGAAGCTGCCTTTAAGATAACCTCAGGCTTTGTGCCCTTCAGAAGAACTGCCCTGCTGCATGTCCACAGAGAACCCATCCAGTGGAACTTTGCGCCTGTGTGATAGAGCGGCGGGATGCAGAGGAAGCAGTCATCCTTTGTAGTCTCATGGTGTACGGCTTCCATCTCGGCTGCCTGTGTAAGGCTTCTGTGAGGGTGAAGGATCGCCTTGGGGAATCCTGTCGTACCGGATGAGAAGTAGATAGCTGCATAATCTTCTTCCTTAAGGTCGATCATGGGATCTCTTGAGGAATAGTCAGCAACCTGCTGCCAGTAATTCTCTGCGAATTCGGGAGCCTGACCGTCACCTACATAGAGGAGAAGTCTGTCCTTTGCGAGCTCTTCTGCATTGATATTAAGTCTGTCCACGAACTCCGGTCCGAAGAACATGACTGAGATCTCTGCAAGATCAGCGCAGTATGAGATCTCGTTTGCCGTATATCTGAAATTAAAAGGAACTGCTATGGCACCGGTCTTTAAGATACCGAAATAGATAGGAAGCCACTCAAGGCAGTTAAACATAAGGATAGCTACTTTGTCGCCTTTTTTGATCCCGCGTCCGAGGAGCATGTTTGCTACTCTGTTCGACTTTTCGTCGAAGATCTGCCATGTGATCTCATGACGGTAGGGCATGGACTTTGTCTGCTGGACAAGGTCGAATTCCTTGAAAGAAATCTTTCTCGTTTCTTCCATTGCGGGATTGAGCTCGATAAGAGCCACTTCATCGCCATGCTCTCTGGCATTGCGTCTCAATAAATCTGTTACAGGCATTATTATTCCTCCCTGATGCTTTACTTTTCTTAAAATAAAGCCAAAGACAATAATATCATCGCAGCCGATGTTCGTCAAAAAAATAAATTAAGAGATATAAATCTTTTAAATCCTGTTTTATAATATATTGTCCCAAAATAGACAGGAGGAAACTCTTTTGATACGAAAATTGATGCAGTCTATCCGGCAGTATAAAAAAGCTTCTATACTGTCGCTCCTATTTATAATCGGGGAAGTAATCCTCGAGGTTGTCATTCCGTTCATCACTGCTGATATGGTAAACAAGATCCAGGCAGGTGCACAGATGGATACCATCCTTAGGATGGGCGGTATCATTACGGTCTCAGCGATCATGTCACTCGTCTGCGGTGCTTTGGCGGGCAGTTTTTCAGCCAAGGCTTCGGCCGGTTTTGCCGGAAACTTAAGAGCTGACATGTTCTCAAAGGTACAGAGATTCTCTTTCGGTAATATCGACAAGTTCTCAACATCGTCACTTGTTACGAGAATGACGACTGACGTTACGACAGTACAGAACGCTTACATGATGATGATCAGGATTGCCGTAAGAGCACCTTTGATGTTCGCTTTCGCGATCGTCATGGCATATGTGCTCGGAGGCTCACTTGCAACGACATTCGTGATCGTCGTTCCAATCCTCGCCGCAGGCCTTCTTATCATCGGTAAGCTCGCGATGCCTGCTTTCCGTGCGGTGTTCAAGAAGTACGACAAGATGAATGAATCCATCGAAGAGAACGTCCGCGGCATGCGTGTAGTCAAGGGCTTTGCCAGGGAAGAATACGAGATGGAGAAATTCGGCAAGGCTTCCGACAACATCAGATGGGATTTCACCAAGGCAGAGAAGATCGTCGGCCTTAACTCTCCTCTCATGGAACTCTGCCTGCATTTCAACGTAGTATTCGTTCTTTACATAGGTTCCAAGATGGCTATCCAGAGCAACGGAACTGTGGTCAACATCGGCCAGATCTCGGCGCTTATGACATACGGCTTCATGGTCCTCATGTCTCTCATGATGGTTTCCATGATCTACGTCATGCTGACGATGTCAGTAGAAGCTGCAAAGCGTATCGTCGAGGTCCTTGATGAGAAGCCTTCTATCGCAAATCCCGACGAGCCCGTCATGAAAGTTAAGGACGGCTCCATCGATTTTACTGACGTTGCTTTCAAGTATTCCGAAAAAGCTGCAAGAAATGCGCTTTTCGACATCGACCTTCACATCGACAGCGGAATGTCAGTAGGTATCTTAGGCGGTACCGGTTCATCAAAGACCACTTTGATTCAGCTCATTCCGAGGCTTTATGACGTCACTGAAGGCGAGGTCAAAGTCGGCGGCGTACCCGTAAAGGATTATGATGTTACGACATTAAGAGACGCCGTTTCCGTCGTTCTTCAGAAGAACGAGCTCTTCTCAGGCACTATCGCCGAAAACCTCAGATGGGGTAATGAGCATGCTACTGATGAAGAACTCGTTGAGGCCTGCAAGATAGCACAGGCTTATGAATTCGTATCTTCCTTCCCTGATGGATTTGAGACGCATATCGAGCAGGGCGGCACCAATGTCTCCGGCGGTCAGAAGCAGAGACTCTGTATCGCCAGAGCGCTTTTGAAGCGCCCGAAGATCCTGATCCTGGATGACTCCACATCAGCAGTCGATACCAGGACCGATGCGCTTATCCGAAAGGGATTCAGGGAATATATCCCTGAGACGACAAAGATAATCATTGCCCAGAGAGTTGCTTCCGTTCAGGACTGTGACATGATCATCATCATGGACGGTGGTAAGATCATGGGCACAGGTACTCACGAAGAACTCTTAAAGAGCAATGAGATCTACCGTGAGATCTATGAAGAACAGACGAAGGGAGGATCAGACAATGAGTAATAAAACTCCCGGGAATAAGCCTGAAGCAGCACCCGCACCGGGCGGAAGACGCAGAGGACCGGCTTCCATGTCACAGGTGGTCGGATCGATGGGCAGCCTTAAGCGCGTCATGAAGATGTATATAAAGCTGTTCCCTGTTCTTACATGGGTAATAGTCATATTCAATATCTATAATGCCGTTGCAGCCGCACTCCCGATGGTATTCCTCCAGAAGGTTACCGTGGTCCTCGAAGAGACCCTTGAATCCGGCGACTGGGAATCAGCGAAGATCAGGATCATTTCATATCTTATCCCGCTTATCTGCATTTATGCCGGTGCAGCGGTCGTAAGCATCCTAAATTCCCAGCTCATGGCATACATGACGCAGAAGTTCCTGCATAAGCTCAGAACAGACCTGTTCAACAAGATGCAGACACTGCCTCTCAGATATTTCGATACACATAAGCACGGCGATATCATGAGCCACTATACCAATGATATCGACACATTAAGACAGCTTGTATCAATGGCGATCCCTACCATCATCAGGGCGGGCGTAGTCGTCATCACCGTATTCATCACGATGCTCCGTTACAGCATCTGGCTTACCCTGATAATGATCGTGGGCATCATTGCCATGATGTTTGCTACAGGCAAGGTCGGCGCAGGCTCTGCCAAGTACTTCATCAGACAGCAGAAGGCTGTTGCATCTACTGAAGGCTACATCCAGGAGATCATGAACGGCCAGAAGGTCGTTAAGGTCTTTAACCATGAGGGTAAGGTAACCGAAGAGTTCAACAAGCTTAATGACGGACTTGCCGAAGACAGCGGCAAGGCGAATACTTATGCGAACATCCTGGCTCCGATCATCGGCAATATCGGCAACATAATCTATGTTCTTCTCGCCGTAGGCGGCGGCCTTATGACAGTATTGGGGGTTACCAATATCTCGTTCTCAGGCCTTCCGATGGGGATCGATATCATCGTTCCGTTCCTTAACGGAAGCAAGCAGTTCATGGGCAATATCAACCAGCTCACCATGCAGATGAATGCCATAGTAATGGCGGGTGCAGGTGCGCAGAGGATCTTTGAGCTTCTCGATGAGGAGTCCGAGACTGATGACGGTTATGTAACTCTCGTCAATGCAAATGTCGCAGCTGACGGAACGATCACGGAGGCTGACCACCCGACAGGGCACTGGGCATGGAAGCATCCCCACAAGGCCGAAGGCACGATCACTTATACCGAACTCAAGGGTGATGTTACGCTCAATGAGGTTGACTTCGCATATGTTCCCGAAAAGCAGGTCCTCTACGATGTATCCGTTTTCGCCAAGCCGGGCCAGAAAGTTGCCTTCGTAGGCGCCACGGGTGCGGGCAAGACCACGATCACGAACCTCATCAACCGTTTCTATGACATAGCAGACGGTAAGATCCGCTACGATGGCATCAACGTCAACAAGATCAAGAAGAAGGACCTCAGAAGATCACTGGGTCTCGTTCTCCAGGAGACGAACCTCTTCACCGGTACCGTTATGGAAAATATCCGTTACGGCAGACTCGATGCAACCGATGAGGAATGTAAGGACGCGGCAAAACTCGCCGGCGCAGCTGACTTCATCGAGCGTCTTCCTGACGGTTATAATACGATGCTCACCAATAACGGTGCCAACTTCTCACAGGGTCAGAGACAGCTTCTCGCCATCGCGAGAGCGGCAGTTGCTAATCCGCCCGTCATGATCCTCGACGAGGCAACATCCTCGATCGATACCCGTACTGAAGCCATCGTTCAGCGCGGTATGGACAAGCTCATGGAAGGACGCACGGTCTTCGTCATCGCGCACCGTCTTTCCACCGTTATGAACTCGGATGTCATTATGGTCCTTGACCACGGCAGGATAATCGAGCGCGGCTCGCACGAGCAGCTCATTGCCGAAAAGGGCACGTACTATCAGCTGTACACGGGTGCATTCGAACTCGAGTGACGTGAATGATATAATCATCTGATGAAGAAAAATGCGTCAGTAGGAATAAAGGAAAAGATAATATGAAGAAACAATTGACCATCATACTTACAGCAACTGTTTTTTCATTGCTCCTGTCTTCGTGCGGTTCACACGGTGGCAGCGGTAACAAACCCAAGCCCACGTTACCGTCGTCGACCACCTATGAGACTGTCTCGGTCAGGACCCCTTCTCACGATCTTTCCAAGGTCGATGTCATGGAGACGTTCGACGATTACTATGTTCCCGATTACGATGAACCCTGGGGTGCCACACAGCACTTGAACATGGCGAACGGGGACGTCGATAATTTCTTCTGCTACTATACGCTCGACTACAACGGTAATCAGGTCAATGAGAACCTGAACTATGTATCCACCATCAGCAGACCCATGATAATCGAGTATCCTGCAGATGAGGACGGCTATGTAATATATGAGGTTACATATACACAGACTTTCCCGATCTGTACCAAGGAACCTACGAGCGCATATAATTCTTTCTTCTCATATCACGGCGTCGGTTTCGTCGATTTCTATTCCGGGACTAAGTTCCCTGTGGTAAACCTGTCGACGCAGATCGACAGTTACGGCGTAACCGGCAACTACATCCAGAACGGCAAGAAGTTCCATGTCAGCTGCTATGAGTTCCGTGAGACGGAAGTGCTCGACAGTTACGCGACAGACGCAGGCGACGGCATGGTCATAAGGGAAGAGTACATCAAACTGACCCAGACTTCGTACTTCATCGTTCCCGAAGGCTACGACGGGATCCTTATGTATGTCTACGTAGCTGACGATACCGATACGCCTCTGGAGAAGGTCCTCGAAGACAACACACCGTATTTTGTCGGACCGACGCTTTTCGGTATCGACGAAAACCCCGACGATCACGTCTTCTTCGGCATAAACACACCTAAATAAGACGGCGCCGATCGGACCGTTCTTTGACTGATTCGCGAAAAAAGGAAATATTAACCGTTGCCCGGCTGCTCGAGCCCTGAAGTCAGGAGCTTGACGGCTATCGCGCACTCGATCCTCTTGCGGAAGATGTCGCATCCCATCTCATAGACACCGTTGATGTCGCCTGACGCGTGATAGGAGTTTGCGGCGCATCCGCCGGAGCAGTAGAGCTTGGCCCAGCAGTCCTTGCATTCCGGACGGCTGTAAGCGTTGCATGAAGCGAATTTGTCGCGGAGTTCCGTGTTCAGGACGCCCTCGTAGATGGAGCCCATCCTGTATGCCTCATCACCGACGAACTGGTGGCAGGGGTAGAGATCGCCCCAGGGCGTGACGGCAAGATATTCAGTGCCTGACCCGCAGCCGGCGATCCTCTTGTAGATGCAGGGACCGCATGTGAGATCCAGCATGTAGTGGTAGAAGGTGAATGGTCTTCCTTCGTTATAACGCTCGACCATGAGGCGGGCGAGATCCTCGTACTGTCCGAAGATGACGGGCAGATCTTCCTTTGTAATGGCTGAAGGACTCGACGGATCGGTGACTACGGGCTCCATAGAGAGCTCGTTGAAGCCTAGGTCGAGCATCTGTTTGATGTCGTTCAGAAAGTCAGTGTTGTAATGCGTGAACGTGCCGCGCATGTAATAGCTCTTGTCGCCCCGCTTTGCGACGAACTTCTGGAAATTAGGAACGATCCTGTCGTAGGAACCGTGGCCTGCGTAATCTACTCTGAAGCGGTCGTTTACCTCTTTGCGGCCGTCTAAAGAGAGAACGACATTGTGCATCTCTTTGTTGCAGAATTCGGTGACTTCGTCGTCCAAAAGAATTCCGTTGGTCGTAAGAGTGAAGCGGATATTCTTGTTGTGCAGTTTTTCCTGTTCACGTCCGTAGGCGACGAGCTGCTTGCAAACGTCCCAGTTCATGAGGGGTTCGCCGCCGAAAAAGTCTATGTCGAGGTTCTTGTGGAAACCGGAATTCTCTATGAGAAAATCGATCGCGCGCTTGCCGACCTCATAGCTCATTATGGCGCGTTCGCCGTGGTATTTGCCCTGGCTAGCAAAGCAGTAGGAGCAGTTGAGATTGCAGGTGTGGGCGACATGAAGGCAGAGAGCCTTTATCTTGATGTTCTTTTTCCTGAAATCCTTTGCCAGGTGTTCGTATTTGTCGGGAGCATAGAGCTTTCCGGCGGTCTTCAGATCATCGATGTCGGCGATGCATTCCTCAGCGTCTTCTCTTGAGATGCCGTGCTTTTCGACAGCTTTCGAGATGACCTCTTCAGCAGGCAGGTTCTCATACCAGCGGATCATGTCATAGGCGACCTTGTCGACCATGTGAATGGAACCCGAATAGCAGTCGAGTACGATGTTAAGACCGTCAAATTGATAGCAGTGGATCATGTAAACTCCCGATTTCATAAAAAAGGTCCCACGTAAAATGGGACCTTAAATACTTAAGATTGTTTCAGCTTATTTATTGAGCTGCTCGCATGCCTGATTTGCAACACCGCAGGATGTCTTGCATGCAGACTGGCAGGATGTCTGGCACTCGCCGCAGCCGCCTTCCTTAGCTGACTTCTCGAGATCTCTTGTCTCAACAGTAACGATTCTTGTCATATTACTAATCTCCCTTAGAATTTAATACGTGAATTATACTTTGAAGGACCATTACAGTCAAGGCAGAACGGGTATCAGCCCGTTGTAGTTCCTGCCTCCGCCCATCATCAGATGTATGTCGCCTCTCGAAAGGATCTTCAGCGTGTCTTCGGTAATGACCTCCCCCGGCATGAGCAGCGGGATCCCGGGCGGGAATCCGTATATAAACTCGCCCGATACGCGTCCGGCGGCCCTTTCCGGTTCAAGTTCTTCGCAGAGAAGACGGTATTTCGCTGCTTCCTGAAGAGTGGTCCTGAATCTTGGATATGGTCTCGAAATGAACTGGGCTTCCGTGTATTGCCCGTCCATAGCTTCGTCGGTCGTCCTGACAGCATCGCAGAAGCGCTTCAGCGATTCTTCCGTATCCCCGATGCCGGTCATGGCAATGAGATGGGACGGAAAGCTTACTTCGCATTCTATGTTGAAGGTCCCTCTGAGGTATTCAAAAAGAACGTCGCCGAGGCCCATAAGCACGAACTTAGATCTCTCCCTGACCGGAGCTTCCCAGAGCTTGAAATTCCTGAGTCCCTTGAGGTTGCTCTCGGCGTATGAGATTGCATTCTCCCACGGCTTCAGTATCGAAGCCCCCTTGGCATTAAGGCCGGCAAGACATTTCGACACGCCCTGAAGGAGCACGTAGGAAGGACTCGAAGTCTCGAAAATATCAAGCCCTCTTCTAATGAGAGACACATCGACGGGACATCCCTCATGAAGGAGCATCACCGCTGTCTGGGTAGGGGATGAGAGAGTCTTGTGAAGGCTCTTTATCACGATATCGCCCCTGCTGTCCGGCCCGAAAAAGGCATCGTCCAGACCCAGGTGCGCGCCGTGTGCGCAGTCGGTGATGAGGAGGGCGTCGTATTTTCTCGTAATGCGGAAGATCTCCTCCGTGTCGGACTGGACGCCTTCGTATGTCGGTGAAGTGATGATGACAGTCTTTATCGAAGGGTCCCTTGCGAGATTACGTTCGATGTCTGACGGGGCAACGGGTCCTGCAAAGGGAAGTCCGATGTCAAATGCCGGCATCAGCGGAACGATCGTGGATCCGGTGAGTTCTATAGCGTTCCAGACCGCCAGATGGCAGTTCATGGCGGTAAGGATCTTTGTGCCGGGATTAAGGATCGAAGCGCTCCATATGGCCGCCAAAATGAGTGCGGTAGAGCCGTTAACAGATATGAAGGCATTCTTCGCTTTCCAGAGCGAGGCGGCGCAGTCTTCCATATCCTTCAGAAGCCCTTTGGGGGAGTGGAGATTGTCGAATCCTCCGATCTCGGTGATGTCGCGCATGAATGCCGGGGACACAAAGTCCGGATTGCGTTTTCCGCCCGGCATATGCATCGGCAGAGGATCAGTTCCCAAGTAGAGCTTCAAAGCCGCTCCGAGCCTGTCGTTGTCGTACTTCATCCCTTTGTCCGTCCTTTTAATTGTAAGGTAACACAAAAGGAGTATATAAAAAAGTTGACATCCAAATTCTACACGTGTAGAATTATGACAAATTATATAAGGGAGATTATGACTATGAAAGAAAATTCTATCGGTGACAGCGAATACAAGCTGATGGAGCTTATCTGGGAATATGCGCCCGTAGCTTCCGGAGATCTTTCCAACATCTGCGAGATGGTCCACGGCTGGAAGAAGACCACGGTCTACACCATGCTAAAGAGACTGGCAGACAAAGGCTTTATTAAGAACGAGAAGTCCGTTATCACTTTCCTCGTCGGCCGTGACGAACTTCAGCAGCAGCAGAGTGAGGAACTCGTCGAAAAGAGCTTCAAGGGTTCACTTCCAATGTTCGTCAATGCTTTCCTGGGCGGAGGCAAGAAGATGAGCAAGGAAGATGCGGCCAAGCTGATCGACATGATCGAGGAGCATACCGAGGAATAACGTTTCCTTAAATGAGGGTTACATAGAGGGAATAGAGGAACAGTTTTTCTATGAGCGAGATATTCTATAAAGTCCTGGAGATGAGCCTGTACGGCAGTATAGCCATCCTTGCGGTTCTCCTTTTCAGGCTCATATTCAAGAAATGCCCCAAGCGCGTGCTTATCCTTTTCTGGATCATCGTCGGACTGAGGCTTGTGATCCCGTTCAATTTCAATTCCCCGACGAGCGCTCTCAATGTGGGAAGATTCTTCACGCCGGTAATACAGGAAGATGAGAATTATGTTTACGATCCCGAGACCAGGATCAGGGAGATCACGACTGTTGACCATTCCGTTCAGGAGACTGTTCAGACACCGGCCGTAACACTTGCAGATGACGGCAGCGGGAGTCAGGAAGTTCAGAATGTAACCAAGCCTGCTGCACAAACATCTAAGATCTCGGCAAAGGACGTCATAGCAGTGATCTGGTTTGCTGTCGCTGTATCCATGCTCGTGTTCTCGGCAATAAGGTATGCATTGTTCTATTCCAAGGCCAGATGGAGTTCGCGCTCTTTTGACGGAAGATACTACATGGCAAACAACATCGATTCGCCCTTTGTTGTCGGCATCTTCAGCCCGAAGATATTCTTCCCGATAAACATGGACGATGACGAGCGCGAATATGTCCTGAATCACGAGTGGACACATATCAAGAACAAGGACGGCGTGACCAAGCTCGTCAGCTACATAATCCTCAGCATTCACTGGTTCAATCCTCTCGTATGGATCGCTTTCTTCATGCTCTGCGCCGACATCGAAATGAGAGTCGATGAAGAGACGACGAGCAACTTCAGCCTTTCGATGGTAAAAGAATACTGCAAGTCACTGGTAAGGCACGCGGCTGATGACAACAGGGGAGCTTTCATGCAGAGCACCGCATTCAGCGGCATCGGTTTCGGTGGGATGGAGACCAAGCTCAGGGTAACGAATCTTCTTGACAGCAAGATAGATTCCAAAGCCCTGCAGATCGTATCCATAGTCGTCACGATGGTGTTCGCTCTATTGGTATCAGCCGCATCGGCTGAGCATCAGCCTTGGGCAAGGAAAGCACCGGTTGTTCCCGAACCTTCAATGACAGAAAGCATTGCTGCCGGCGGGGTTACAGAAGAGTCCACGGAAGAAACATCAGAAGAACTGACTTATGCCAAGGCATATCTGGATATCGTTGAAGCAAACGGAAGCGATTCAAAGTATAAATATCTGCTTATCTATGCGGACAGCGATCTTATCCCGGAACTGGTCGTAGAAAAGCTTAATGCCGGAAGTGAACTTCATCCGGAAGTAAGTCTCTATGCTTTCAGGGACGGAAAGACCGTACCGGTTTTCGAGAATATGATCCAAAGTCCTGAAGGCGGCGATGAATACGTTTATTATCCATATGGAGATCTCATCGTCAGAAGGACCACTCAGCCAAGCGGTGAATCGGTTGAATACAAAGGCTATACGATTGACGCACTTATAAACGGAGAAGACCCCGAACATACCGGTGTTGCTGATTATCCCGTATATTCCGTCGACGGCAGTGAGGCAGATCTTGATAAATTCAACCTGACTTTCCATATAGATCAGCTGTTTCCCGTCGAAGGCAGATACTTTGCTGCAGATATGATCAACATACTTAATAACGAGCATAACCCGGATTATGTTCCTGTTCAGACGGAAGAGACTTTAACGGATGAGACCACGTCTGAGACTTCAGAAACATCGGAGACATCTGAGACCACCAGTGTTCCGGAGACGTCACAGGGTCCGACTTTCGATAATCTTACAGAAGGAAGCATCATTAAGTTCAACAAGAAAGGCAGTTCCGAATTCTACCTTGAGGGCGATTACGGCTCTGTCAACGTAAACCTGCTTTCGAGCAAAAAAGCGGTATTCAATGTCAACGGTTATGAGTTTACCGAAGACATCCCGGAGCCTGATAATGCATTTATGTATCTTATCAGGGCATACGGAAGGACTCTCATATATATCCAGTTCTTCCCGGCAAACACCGATCCTGCTATCTATGTCTATGATATCGGCGATCAGCGTGTCACCTTTGCAGGGTCAGTCAATGACATCTATATCTACTACGATCCGTTCGTTATCTACGGTATCGTCTGTGTCGAGTGCTACGGGACAGACCCCCTCGTCGACATCATCAGGTATTACGAAGTATCGCCCGACAACTTCCTTCCTGTGGCCGCCAGCGGCAGGATCACTACGTTCGCTTACAGAAGGACGCTCCTGTCAGCAGCGGAATACACCGGATATGTTGTAAGGGACGGCCACGTTTACTGGGATGAGCCCGTGACGATAAAGGAGCGCGACATTGTCGTCCTGGTCGAGACCGATGATAAGAGTTATATCGATGTTGAGTACGGAACCGACGGAACGGTCGTAAGACTTGACTTCACCTCCTGGCATGACAGGTTCTATGTTGAAGGCAACAGCAGATGGCTCTATGTCGCGATATCGGATATGTTTGTTCCGCTGTGATGCGGAGTTTTCCAGGCTTTTAACGGCTGAGGTACAAGTCGGCCACGTTTCATAGAGGTATCGAAAAGAAAAGTATTCCCGATATTTCGATACCCTGGATTATGGTGGGTATCGTAAATGGAGATTTTCTTCCAAAAACGATATCTCAGTTCTCCGGCAAATATCGTTTTTTAAGACTTTTCCCTGAAAACGATATCATGGTTCTTCAGCAGATATCGTTTTTGAAGATTTATTCCCGAAAACGATATCATGGTTCTTCAGCAGATATCGTTTTTGAAGATTTATTCCCGAAAACGATATCATGGTTCTTTAGCAGATATCGTTTTTAAAGATTTATCCCCGAAAACGATATCATGCTTGCCACAAGGTATCAGAAATGAAGATTTCATCCTGATTCCGATACCGACAAGTGGCGGAGTCTTCCACAGGTACACTTGAATTGAGTTCAGGCACCAATTCCGGCTTTTAACGGCCGGATTCCGGTTTTACCAAGCTTCTGATACGTTGGCATTTCCTGCCGGAAACACCTCATTTTTCGCACTCCGAAAAATAATTCTACAAATGTAGAAAAAAGTATTGACATCGGTTTTCTACAAATGTAGAATGACCGCGTAAAGAGAATTCTACAAACGTAGAACGCTCGAAAATAAATCGGAGGATAACAAAATGAAATCTATAGTTAAACCTATCAAGAGGGGAACAGTTGCAGAACTTACAAAGAGCACAAAGCTTCCGGTATTGGCATCGGTAATGCTCACAGGCGCTATCGCAATCGCGGCAACAGGATGCTCGACAGAAGTCAAGGCAGACGGTATCACGATCGAGAGCCTGGTCGTATCGGGATCTGCCGGGGAATCAATTGAGAGTGCAGTAAACGCATCTCTCGACGGCAAGGTATTGTACCAGGTCGGTGATGCAGCTCCCGATCAGACGGCAGCAGTAAATGATATTCCTGAAGATATTAATAAGCCGACAGTTGCAGTTGATACGGTAACACCTGCTCCCGGACAGGATACGGACACCACAGTTTCCGTCAAGGATACCGATAAGGATACCGTAACTCCCGCACCCGTTGTCACAGAGGCAGTATCAGTTGACAGCAAGTCTGAAGATACACAGGCCAAGACCGGTTTTGCGAAGATCGCGGAGGGGACGGTCTATCATTTCGAGAACAACGCAGGCGGTTTCAGTCTCAAGGGGGACTTTGGTACCGTAGATCTTTACTACAGCAATGATCTGCTAGTTTACAAGTTAAACGGCGGAAATGAATGCAGGGTAGACGTAAGTTCGACAAAATGCTATTGCGATGCATATCTGTTCAGACATAACGGAAAGACTTTTATCTATGTGGAGACGGTAAGAGGATGCGACAATAACGATCTTAACGTCTATGAAGTAACAGATACTTCCATCTGCCGTGTCGGTGTGCTTTCCGGTTTTGCTATCTCAGGTCCCACATTTACGACAACATCTTCCTTCAAGGGTTATGACGACGGTGGAAGATACGGCCACATGGTTTCCGAAAGAAAGTTCAAGGTATCCGCAAACGGCATGCCGGTTCCTGCAGATAACTACAGCAGTCTCTCATCTGCAGCCATAAAAGCCGCAAAGGATCTGTCAGGTTACATCGTTAAAGACGGCAAGGTTACAAGCAGACAGACGACGATCAAGAACGGAGAATCCGTTGAGCTCGTAGCACTTAACGAAGTCGAGTACATCGACCTTAAGGATGCAAGCGGAAATACGGTGCGCGTTGATTTTACCGAACAGTGCTGTGAATACTACGACATGAACGATTACCGCTGGATCTACAGGGCTATACACAGCATGGTCACACCCGTATACGGCAGGGAAGCCATAATGTATCTCAAGGACGGTGATGTGTTCGAGTTCAATTACGGCGGCGGAGACTGGTGGACTACAAGCTATTACGGTTCTTTCATGGTCGAGACCTTATACAGCGTGAATGCAGGTCAGGATGTCATCAGGATCACATACAATGAAGATACATACGATATGCCGGTAGGTAATGCCAAAGACGGTCTTATCCTGACCGATGCCTACCTCCTGGATATCGGCTACAAAGCCTTCATATATGTCGATACATGCGATGCCAACGGCTATTCCACTCTGTACGTTTTCAATATCTACGAGAATAACTGCCTGGACTGCGGTACGTGCAAAGGCCTTTCGGTTCTCAGTATGAACAGCACAACTTGCTTCCCCTGCTGTGAGGAGAACGCCTCAGACAGCAAGCTCGCAGGAACAAGATTCTTCAAGGTTTCCGAAAACGGAATGCCCATCCCGGCTGACAACCACACAGAGTTTGACGCATTTGCAACATTAAAGGCAACAAATGACATGACAGGCGTTATCGTCAGGGACGGCATTGCAACATCCGAGACAAAGACGATCAAGGCAGGCGATATTGTGGAACCCGTTGAACTCGATGAGGTAGATCACATCGATTTCAAGGATTCGGAAGGCAACATCGTAAGAGTGGACTTCGTTCCTCTTCTCAATGAATACTACGACATGAACGATTATCACTGGATGTACAAGGCAGTCATGACAATGGTAGAGCCTGCATAAATTAATCAGTCACCCTCCATATCCTGGAAGCACAAAGGGGCTGTCTCAAAGCGAAGAGCATGAGACAGCCCCGAAGCTTTTCCGGGATAGTAAATGTGAGGTCTTTATAAGTGGAAACGAAAAGGACGCCTCATCTTGAGACGCCCTTTATGATCAGATTAATAAACCGTCAGATCAGCTCGGATTGATTACCGTGAAGCTGTAGCCTGATACGACATCGGAATCCTCATAGATCGTCTTCTGCATCTGAAGAGCAGTGGAGAGGAGAAGTGTATAAGGTGAGAGCTTGCCGTTAAGAAGTTCAACGTCTGAACCGTAGCTGATAGCCTGAGCCTCATCATCGGAGAGCAGCATGTACTGCGAAACGAGGAAGAGGGATCTTACGCCGACGTTCATGTGAACGAGCTTGTTGTTGATCGTATAAGTGGGGTTCGAAGATGTTGAAGAGCTGGACAGTCTGCTACTGAAGGAAAGACCAAGAGTGGATGTCGTGCCCAGAGTGCTTGTCTCTTCCTGGATGAAAAGAGGCTTGCCTTCGATACCGACCTTACCTACTTCGTGGAAGAGGGCGATGATGATAGCTGATTCTTCATCAAGCTGAGGCATGATCGTATCTTTGATCCTCAGGAGCTGCTTAGCAACAGCAACGCTTCTGATGAGGAGACCCTTCTCACAAGCAAGGGGGCCCTTGATCTCAGCGGGAGCTGTAAGCCAGGAAGTTCTGTTCTCGAGGAAATCGATGAAGTGATCGAACTCTGTCTTTCTCTTTACGATGGCTGCCTTGAGCTGGCCATAGAGAGTATCAACGTTATCTTTATTAACTTCGATCATCGGCATGATACCGGCAACCT
>CAMVGO010000048.1 GCA_947167045.1 uncultured Clostridia bacterium | reverse complement strand
TGGAGCATACGGGACTTGAACCCGTGACCCCCACACTGCCAGTGTGATGCGCTCCCACTGCGCTAATGCCCCGTATCCGAAGAAGATTATACGTGGCAATTTGCGATTAGGCAACAAGGTTGTATAAATGTGTGCTAAAATCCATTGAAGTAAATCATTTTGGAGGTTACAGGATATGAGTATTACTACCCGTGACTATGTTTCGGCAAGCAATCCCGATAAGTTCAAGGCAAAGCAGTTCACGCTGACCATCGACGGCGGATATGAGGCTTCTGTCATTACATACGGTGCGGTCATTACGGATCTTATTGTTCCCGACAAGGACGGAAAGCCGACCGACATCATGCTCGGCTGCAAGGGCCTTGATGAATATATGGGCAACGGTGCAAATCACGGTGCCGTCATCGGACGTTCCGCAAACAGGATACTGAATGCCTCGTTTACGATCGGCGGTGTTGAATATCACATTCCCAAGAATGAAGGCGAGAATAACCTCCACTCCGGCAATCCCGGTTACCAGAACGTTTTCTGGGACGGCAAGATCCTTTCCGAAGAGGAAGCGGACGAGATCATTGTTGACTCACGCATTGCAGGCATCCCCGGCTGTGACGGCGGAGCAGTTCTTTTGAGCTACACCAGCCCCGACGGTGCTACAGGCTTCCCGGGCAACCTTGATACAAAGGTTCTTTACTGCTGGCTTGAGGACAAGACATTCCTCATTCTTTACTGCGGAAAGTCCGATAAGGATACGATCTTTGCTCCCACCAACCACGCATATTTCAATCTCCGCGGCGAGGCGGCTGAAGGCACGGTAAATAACGACCTCATCATGATCAATTCCGACAAGATCACCATCAAGGATGACAACAATGTGCCTACAGGTGAGCTTTTGGATGTTGACGGAACGGTTTTCGACTGCAGGGAATACCGCTTTATCGGTGAACTCAACGACAGTGATGATCACCAGATGGTCATCTCAAAGGGTATCGACCAGAACTTCTGTCTGAATACATTGGAAGGAACGTTCTCTTTCGCAGCAGCTGTTACGGCTCCTGAATCAGGGATCACGATGGAGTGCCTGACTGATCTGCCGGGTATTCAGATCTATGCCGGCAACAACCTGGGTGATCCACTCGACATCAAGACAACAAAGGCATACGGCCAGTACGATGCAATCTGCCTTGAAGCACAGCTCGTGCCCAATGCCGTTAACCTCACAGGATTTGATTCACCTGTTATCAAGGCAGGCAAGAAGGTATATCACGCCTGCGGATACAGATTTGTGTAATTTAATAATGCTTTTAGGTTTACCTAGTGGTAAAATCCTTAGTTAATTAAAAACATCTTTAAGAAAGAAGGATAGTTTTATGGAAAAGAAGAATCTCGACTGGTCAAACCTGACCTTCTCTTATCAGAAGACAGATAAGAGATTTGTAGCTAACTACACGAACGGCGCTTGGGACGAAGGCGCGCTCATCGATGACGACATGATCGTCATGAGCGAAGACGCTGGCGTTCTCCAGTATGCGCAGACAGTATTTGAAGGCCTTAAGGCTTATGAGACAGTTGACGGAAGGATCGTTACTTTCCGTCCCGACCTCAACGCTGAAAGACTTCATGACTCTGCAGTCCGTCTTGAGATCCCTCCGATTTCCAAGGAAATGTTCATCAGATCAGTCCAGGAGACTGTTGCAGGCAACGCAGCATGGGTTCCTCCGTACGGTTCCGGTGCATCTCTCTATCTGAGACCTTATATCTTCGGTATCAACCCCGTTATCGGCGTTAAGCCCGCTGACGACTATCAGTACAGAATCTTTGCCACACCTGTAGGCCCTTACTTCAAGGGCGGCGCTAAGCCGATCGCAGTTAAGATCTCTGATTTTGACCGTGCTGCTCCGAGAGGAACAGGAAACATCAAGGCCGGTCTCAACTATGCTATGTCCCTCCACGCAATCGTTACTGCACACAAGGAAGGATTTGCTGAGAACATATATCTTGATCCCGCAACACGCACAAAGATCGAGGAGACAGGCGGAGCTAACATCATCCTCACAGACGGCCAGGGAACACTCGTTGTACCCAAGTCCGATTCCATCCTGCCTTCAATCACGAGAAGATCTCTCGTTTATGTTGCTGAGCACTATTGCGGCATGAAGATCGAGGAGCGTGAGGTTTACCTCGACGAGATTATGAGCGGTAAGTTCACAGAGGGCGGTCTCTGCGGTACAGCTGCAGTTATCTCGCCTCTCGGATCTATCAACGATCACGGCAAGGAATTCAAGTTTGCTTCCGGCATGGAGGAGATGGGCCCTGTCATGACAAAGCTCAGAGAGACTCTCACAGGCATCCAGATGGGTACTGTTGAAGCACCTGAGGGCTGGATCATGGAGATCAAGGTCTGATCTGATAACCAGATTGAATCATGAAGGCTGTCACTTGGGTGGCAGCCTTTTAATTTTGCTTTGTTTTTTCGGTACTGTGATGGAACATGTCTGTCAGACACCCTGATCGTGTGCCGCTTTAAGGACGGCATAACTGAAAAGTCCGACACCTTCGGGTGAGTTGGGATGAAATTCATTAAACATGTATTTATGGGAATCTTCCGTCTCGAAAACAGACATTATTGCGGGATCGGGATTGATGAATATGCAGTCAGTTCCGCTGCACCATTCACCAAGAGCAGCGCGGTATCTGTTTCCCCGTTCAACATACCAGTCATCCACTCCGACAAACGTCCAGGGTGCAATAAAGTAGATCTTTGAGTCCGGTGAGATGTGTTTTAATACATCCGCAAGTTTGGCAGCCCTGTAGGTAAATTCGCTTTCTGTGGCTGAGGCCTGAACGCTGGCGGGGAAGAGGACATCGTTGATCCCGATGGCGACTACATAAACGTCAGCTTCGGGAATGTTTTCCTCCTGTTCTACGAGATCCTTTATAGTCCAGCCGCCGCAGCATACATCCGATGTTTTCCCTTTGATATAAGGTTTTAGCGGCAGATACCAGGCTATTCCGTTGGTCATGTTTCCGTTCGTGATGCTGTCACCTAAAAAGCAGAATGATCTGCCGCTCTGCATATCCTCGTAAAGAACACTGTCTTTGAGTTCTTCTGTCATACCGCCGTAAACCTGATATCCGCGGAAAAACCGGTTCATCTCATATGTCGGAATGATCACGGAGACAATAATAAATATCAGCAGCGACAAAGCAAATACTGCCAATAAAACGGCAGTGGTGCGGCTAATCTTCTTTTTGTTACCATTACTGTCCATAAAAGAATTTTAACAAAGGAAAGAAGGGGAATAAAGATATGTGAGAAAGACCTGGGGACCTGTAAAAAGAACAGCCTCACAGGCAGTTTTGATGCCGGTGAGACTGTTCATGATGATCGTGTTTAGCGGACGTTATTACAGCAGGTGAGCTCTGAGTTCCTCGCCGGAGAGAGGTGAGAGGAGTGCGGGTGCGATGTCGAAAACTGTCTTGCATCCGTAATCGCCCTTCTGTGAGAGACGGTAGATCGCTCTGGCATATGCCGTGAGGACAGAGCCGGTGAACTCAGGGTTGGAGTCGAGCTTTAAAGAATACTCGATGACATGCTTGTTCTCGCCGTTGATGCCTGTCTTGCCTGTGCGGAATACGAAGCCGCCGTGGTTGATCCTTGAGTGGTCTCTGATGAATTCCTCTTCAGAGATAAAGTGGACTGTCGTGTCATAATCTGCAAAGTAGTTGGGCATTTCCTTGATCGTCTTCTCGATGAGAGCGAGATCTGCGCCTTCTTCAGCTACGACAAAGCATTCTCTTGTGTGCTTTTGGCGTGTGGTGAGCTCGGGCTCTGAGCCTGAACGGACTGCCTCGAGAGCTTCGTCAACCGGGATGGTGTACTGCTTGCCGTTCTTTACGCCGGGAACTCTTCTGATAGCATCGGAGTGTCCCTGTGAGACACCCTTGCCCCAGAAAGTGTAGTCCTTTCCTTCGGGAAGGATGCAGCTGCCGTAGAGGCGGTTGATAGAGAACATTCCGGGATCCCAGCCGCCGGAGATCAATGCAGTGTGATTGGATGCGGAAGCAGCCTTGTCTACATTTGCGAAATGCTCAGGGATCTTTGCGTGAGTGTCGAAACTGTCGATTACGTTGAACATGGATGCATATTCGGGTGTCTGGGTGGGCAGGTCTGTTGCTGAACCGCCGCAGATGACGAGTACATCGATCTTGTCCTTGTATTCGGGAGCTTCAAATACCGGGGCGACCTTTACTCCGGGAGTGAGTGTCTTTACCGTTGAAGGATCTCTTCTCGTAAAGACTGTAACGAGTTCCATGTCGGGATTCTGTCTGATGGCGAGCTCAACGCCTTTCGCGAGGTTGCCGTAGCCTAAGATACCTATTCTGATTGACATATGTAAAACCTCCTAAAGTAACAAGCGTGTTACTTGTTTATTTCTGTTCGAACGACATTATAACAAAAAATAGGCCGATGTATTATAATCCTGCTATGTCAAAACTGAGTTATCTTATCAGGCGCGTAACGCGCATGGACTATAAGGCAATGCATGCCAAGATAAAGGATATCCACGAGAAGAGCGGCAAATCCCGTGTGTGGATATTTTTTGACATGGTCCACTGCGGAAGAAAGTTCGGAGCCGGTTATATGGATTACTGGCTCTACGAGATGTATAACCTCAACGATGCCGAGCGCGACACTTATATCACCAGAGGACGCAACTATGAACTCGTTAAGAGATACAACGATCCGAACTATACGGACCTTATCGATAACAAGATAGAGTTCAATAAGCGCTTCGGTGAGTTCCTCGGCCGCAGATGGATAGAGATCAGGAAAGACAACAAGCAGGAAGTGATCGACTTCATCAACGATCATGATTTCCTGATGGCAAAGGCGGACCTGGGATCTTGCGGCAAAACGGTTGAGAAGATCGACTGCAAGGCTGAGCCTGCTGAAGCTATCTATGAGAGACTCGTAAACATGGAGCGCCCTCATTTCTTTGAGGAAATGATAGTCCAGCATCCTGCCGTCAGTGCCATCTATCCGTATGCGATCAATACTGTAAGACTTGTTACCATCCAGAGGAACGGCAAGGTCCATGTGGCAAGCGCTTGCTGCAGATTCGGCAACTATGGCCACAGCGTGGATAATTTCAACAGCGGCGGAATGACTGCTCCTGTTGATGAAAAGACAGGTGAGATAACCGATTTCCCAATAGACAAGACTAAGGTCCTTTATGAGAAGCATCCGATGACGGGAGCTGTCTTTAAGGGCTTTGTTTTCCCAATGTGGGACCAGGTAATAGAGATGTGCACAAAGGCCGCAATGGTCGTTCCTCAGGTCGGTTTTATCGGATGGGATGTCTGCTTTACTCCTGACGGACCTGTCATTGTCGAAGGCAACGACTATCCGGGGCACGATCTTTACCAGCTTCCTGAACACACCCACGACAAGAAAGGCATCTGGCCCAAATATCAGTTCTGATAAGGTCTTGATTATTCCGCCTGCGAATAGTATTATCTCGATTGTAAATTAAAATCGAAATCAGGTTTACAATGTCAGAGACAAGTTTGAAAACAAGTTCGAAAAAAGCAACAGCAGGCTCAAGTGCCGCAAAGAACAGGGCGTTTATCTATGATCTCGTCCTTATATCAGTATCCGCAGCACTGATAACAATATCCTCATGGATCAGCATCCCGGTCGGTCCGGTTCCTTTTACGCTCCAGACCATGGGTATCCTTGCGGTAATGCTGACATGCGGCGGAAGAAGGGGAACGCTCGCCATATTGGTATACCTGGCCATAGGTGCGACCGGAGTTCCCGTATTTGCCGGATTCAAGGGCGGATTGACCTCGTTTGCCGGACCTACCGGAGGATTCCTTATAGGCTTCCTGCTTGCTGCGCTTGTATATTGGCTGCTCGAAAAAGTTATGTTTAAGCGTCTCATGACTACAACTGTAAGGAAATGGATCTTCGGTGCAGTGATCTCCGTGATATTCGAAGTCGTCATGTATGTTGTCGGCGTTATCTGGTTCATGACAGTCTATGCCATGCAGACCGGGCCCGTCGGACTTATGGCCGTAATGGGATGGTGCGTTTTCCCGTTCATTATCCCGGATCTGGTAAAGATCGTTTTCGCCGTCATTATAGGCGAACGCGCAGGCAGGCTCGTCAAGAATTAAGGCTGTATTAAGATAAAGCTCCTTTTTATTTTGGTATAATGTGGGAAGTCCGGGGAAAAGGGACCCCCGACAATACGGATAATAAGGAGATAAACTCGTGACTGAGAATAAGGATTATGTTATTAAAGTCAATGAAGTTTCCAAAGACTACGGTAAGTTCCGTGCTCTGGACTCCATGAGCTTTACTGTTCCGAAAGGTTCGATATATGGCCTTGTCGGAAGGAACGGCGCGGGAAAGACAACGATAATGAGAGTCATCTCGGGCCTTCAGAAACCGACTTCAGGTACGGTCGAGTATGGTTTCGACCATAAGAAGCTCGGTAAGGTGGGCGCTCTGGTCGAGCTCCCGTCGATCTATTCGAATCAGACGGCAAGGGAGAATCTGGTCTTCCAATATATTAATCTCGGTCTTAAGATCGATGGTTCCATCGAGGAGAGCCTGAATCTCGTTGGACTCGGCAATACCGGCAAAAAGAAGGCCGGCAAGTTCTCACTCGGTATGAGACAGCGTCTTGGTATCGCCATGGCAATGAGCGGCAACCCTGAAGTCCTCATACTAGATGAGCCCATCAACGGACTTGATCCTCAGGGCATCATCCAGATAAGAGACCTTCTAATAAGGCTCAATAGGGAAAAGGGCGTGACCATAATCATTTCGAGCCATATCCTCTCGGAGCTTTCAAAGCTCGCGACTGATTTCGCATTCGTTGAAGGCGGCAAAGTGGTAAAAGAGATCAAGGCCGAATCTCTCGAAGATGCCGGCGGACTTGTCACCGAGTTTTATTCCGGAACGCCCGAGCGTCTTATCCCCGTGCTCAATGCCAAGGGGCTTACGACAACGTTCGATCCCCAGAGCGGTATTGTTTTCGCGAAGGGGTATTACAATCTTACCAATGTCGTCATAGCTGCTAATGAAGCAGGCGTAAACATAGCAAGGGTCGTCACCAAGGAGACTGACCTTGAGACTTACTTCGTAAAGCTTGTGGGAGGTGGGTCTAATGCTTAAGTTATTGAGATTTGAATTCAGACGTATAATTAAAAGCGTTTTCTTCTGGATAATCACAGCATATTCTTTTGTTATGCCGGTCCTGACCGCGTTCATATACCGCGCCCTCATTACACTTGATCTTGATGACGGCATAAAGTTCACTGCGGTAAATCTGTCAAAGGACGAACTCACGTTCCTTACCTGGATGATCGCCGTTTCGTTCATTACTGACCTGCCCAAGTTTGTTGCGCTGTTCACATGTCTGCATCTCGGCAGGGATTATACTGACGGCATCGTAAGGAACAAGATAATCGCAGGTCACTCAAGAGGCGCGATCTACGGCTCTTATATGATCACGCAGATGGCTGCCAGCGTTTTCTTATGCTGTATCTATATGTTTTCGGCACTGTTCGGACTTGTTATTTCGGGTATAGGAGCATATCTTAACGGCGGCGAGATGTTTGTCAGATTCGGAGTAGCGATAATCGTATTCCTTGTCATGACCGTTGCTTTTGTCGTTCTTGCCCTGATATTCAGGAGGCGTGCACTGCCGCTCATCCTCTGCATCCTCATAGCCGTAATGTCGAATGGCGTAGGTGCTGTCATCGGCAGCTTCAACACACCTTCCAAGGCTGTCGACGATTACATCCGTATAAGACATGAGAAGTATGAGGAGATGATCGAAGCAGGTCTGATCGACGAAGATACCGTTGAGGATCTTGAGGACAAGTACGATAAGGACAGTTATCTCGGCGTAGCCTGGAAGTTATTCCATCCTGTATATGTCGTATCACCGATCGGCTTTGAGGGCGATTACCAGGCAGGCGGTGTTACCAACCTTGTCAGCGGAGCCGCAGAGTATACCGACGAGATCGATTTCTCGGTCAACTTCATCATGCAGGCGATGTATTCCGGCGACGTTTCGCCTGTTACGCCTCATGACCTTAAGAAAGTTGATTCCATGCATCTGTCATATGCAAAGAACAATCTGATCTACATCGGCAAGTCCGTCGCATGGATGGCAGTTATAGGCACCTGGGGTTTCTTAGTATTTAGAAAGAAGAATCTGTTCTGATGTTTTATCTTGATCACCGTTTATCTATCATCATCGGAGCTTACGGAAGCGGTAAGTCCGAGATTGCAGTCAACATGTCACTGGCCCAGAGGAAGGCTTTGCCCGGTAAGAAACTGCTTATCGCTGACCTCGACATAGTAAATCCTTTTTACCGTTCTTCGGACTGTGCATCAGTCCTTAAAGATGCGGATATAAGACTTGTAACCCCCATGTATGCGGGTTCCAATGTCGATGCGCCCGTCCTGCCTCCGGATATGTTCGTTATCTTCGATGACGAGTCCTATCAGGGTATCTTTGATATCGGAGGAGAGGACATGGGTGCTCTTGTTTTGGGTTCGCTTAGAAAGAGGATCGAAAACGCCGACGCGGTGATCTACATGGCTGTAAACAGTTTAAGACCTTTCACTTCCGATGCTGAGCAGATCGCGGTAATGACCCGCGAACTTGAGGCAGCCGCAGGCTTTAAGATCGACGGCTACATCAATAACACCAATCTTCTTGAAGAGACGACGGCAGAGATGCTCGCAGAAGGCGAGAGCAAGATATTGGAAGCCTCAAAGATCACTGGTGTTCCTCTTGTCGTCAACTGCGCCATGGAAGGTGTCGAGATCCCTGAGGGGATTCTAAAGACACCTGAGCTTTTCAGGATGAGCAGGAAGATCCATTACGCTTACTGATACTTACGGCATATATTCGGCATAAGTTTCGTGACATATTTAGGAAAAGCCTGATAAAACAGCAATAATAATTTATAGTGCAGGCAGGGGATAATGCTTTTGTTCGGAGGCTCCGCATATGAAGACGCTGAAACTTTCTGCTCTGGTAATGGCTGTCGTGTTTCTTATGCCGTTGCTTTTATCCTGCTCGAAAGGCAAGAACGCTGATGATCTGGTTAAAGAAAACGATCCGTGGTACATATCTTACAGATTTGAATTGGATCCGGACGTGAGTGCTACCGAGATGGTTTCCGGCAACGCAGTTTGTTACAACAAGGGCAGTGTCTATCATCTGTACGTTCTGACTGATATTTCCGACTATGACGATTACCGCAGGGCGATGCTTGATACTTATGATCTGGAAGGCAATCTGGTAAACCGTATAAAGCTTTCCAATCCGGGTGATTATCCGATCATCAGTATCGATGCGATACGGGCCGGACAGGACGCAAACACGGCAGAAGCCGCCGTTTCGCTTTATTCAACAGACGGGTTCCGCAATGCGCTTGTGAATATCGATCTTACAAGCGGTGAAGTGAGCAATGTGAGAAGGCTCACAAATGAACCCGGAAAAGATCTTATGATATCTGATGACGATATAACGGGCTATGGAGTATCTGATGTCTATTTTGCGGGAGAGTATGTTATTCCAATCATATTAACTGAATCCGGGTCAAGTGAAGTCGAAGTCCATGCATACATATTCAAGGGATCTGAATTCATAAACGAACTGGATCTTTCGGGAATGGAAAGCGTATATGATGTTGACGGTTTTTCCTGTGATCCGGTCAACAATGTTATTTACACTGTCGGCCACACCATGACGGAAGGTACCATGATGCTCGGGTTCGATGCCGGTACGGGAAAGCGGATAAAGACCGAAAAATACAGGGCTGACGGCGGTGTGTCCCTCGCGGAATACAAAACAGTCGATTCAGGCGAACTCTGCAGGATCGACAATTTCGGAAACATTACGGCATTTGACTTTGAGGATCAGGAGGTCAGGACGCTCATAGACAGTGACTGGTATACCCCTTATTTTTCTGATCTTTCAAAGGCTGATGTTCAGCTTGTCAGCTGTGACAGTAATACTGCCGTTATATGTTCGTCGGAGGCAACGGATTATTCGATGTTCGATATCGGGTATAAGAGTACGGTAACCGTTCTGATGAAGGCTGCGAATAATCCTAACGCCGGAAAGAAAGTAATCGAATTGGCAGCACCGGCCGATAAGGCGATCAGCGAATATCTGTCGAATGCCATATATGAATTCAACAGGACCGATAATGAATATCTCGTAAGGATTTGGAGCAAATACAAGACGGGTATCAAGGCAGGAAAAATCATCCCGATGACCGAAACTGATGATGAGAAGCTGCTTGCGATGATCCAGGAGCTGAACGGATCCGAAGCTCCGGATCTTGCGATCGGGATCCGGAAAAGATCCGCAATGAGAGATGACGTCTTTGATGATCTTACGGGTTATCTCGATCAGGATGTGATGGACAAGCAGTTCCGGAACATCATAGATGCTTCAAAGACAGGGGATAAGATGTACTTTCTGCCTGTCACACTCGAGATAGAGGGGCTTGTTATAAACAGGGAACTTGTTAAGGACGGGGCCTGCGGTATAACTTTCGAAGATTTTGACGAGCTTATCGGGCAGAAACTGGGCGGTTTCTCTCCTTACGATTATCCGTTCTCGAAATACTGCAGTAAAAACGGTTTTATCCTTTCGTGCATTGATATCAGGTCGGCGACTGAAGGCGGAAGTGCGGATTTCGGCACGGATCAGTTCAGGACTGCAGTTGAATACGCAGTTGAGCATTTTACCGAGAGCGGTTATGCGGATCCTGTTTTTTTTGATTGGGATGAAGAGCAGAACAGACCCCGCACTGAATGCCGCTACGACAGGATAAGAAGTTATTTGGACTTTGTGTATGCCTGCAATTCTGACAAAGGCAGTTACACGATAATCGGAACACCGTCGCTTGACGCTTCTGGCCCGAGATTCAGGGCATTGGAGACGATATCCGTACCTGCTTCATCCGATATGAAGGACGGTGCCAGGCTGTTCATTAATTTCCTGTTTTCGGGCGCAGGCTTTTGCGGTTCATCAAATGAGTTTCAGGATATCGTAACAAATAAAGTGATAATGGAAAGGAATCTATCCATTATCTCCGAGAAAAACAACATAAGTGTGGATGCCGGTCAGACGATGTCTGTCTTTGCGCCGGGCCTGGATGATGTTTTCGAAGTGTACGGAAATAAATATTCCACAAAAGATATGGAAGACCAGCTTATGAAGAGTCTTTCAGCCATTTCGACGTATTATTATGACGATCCCGTTATTACCGCCATCCTTACCGAGGATCTTGAGACCAGTTATGCGGGGGACCGTACGCTCGATGATGCCATAAAAATAATAAACGAACGTACGGACAAATATATCAATGAAATATAGGTCTTCAGATCCTTTCGGGATTTTTGACATTTTCGCCTAGGGTGAATGAAAAATCATTGTTGTTTTATTGAATAAATGATTTAATTTTTCGACATTTTACAATTCTGCTCAAAAATATGGTTAGAAAAAAGCGTAGTCGTTTATCTTACTAATATAACAAACTAACCCTGGAGCGATCCGACTTGATTAATACCATGGCGGCATAAGAATGCTCATGGCTATTACTGCCACTAAAACTATGCCTACACATATAATGTCGATAACAGCCCATATGCTTTTACGATTGATGACTTTTGCAATGATCGCCGGAATAAGCATGAAACAAAAAAAGAAAAACATTGCGATGCTAAAATTAATTGCTTTATCCGGATCAACGCCCTCAGCATATAGAATGGCCCAGAAACAGCATGTTAAGACCACCCATGCGGTCGATACTCCGCAAAGTACCATCGAGCCTATCTGTTTAGGCTTGGAAACTTCGTTTTTTCCTTTTTCAGGGTTTTTTATATATTCCTGATAATATTGGTTATACGGATTGTCAGGGAAACTGTTTTTATCCGGAAATATATCTTTGTTCTGTTCCATTCTGTTTGTCCTCTTATGTGCTCTGACGCTTTCATCATTATACAATGTTCTTGCAATCGTATGTCATTAAGCATGCAGAAATGATAAAATAACTTTTAGATTAGAAGGGGATAAGGAAATGTCTGAAAACAGAAGTGTCATTAGCAGTGTTAATGTTACGAGCACGGACATTAAGTGTCCGGGGTGCGGTAATTCCATCGGCATAGGTTTTGATCCTGTCACCGCAACTTTATCATGTCCATTCTGCGGGTTATCGACAAAGCTCTCGACTCCTCAAAACGGTGCTGTTGCCGAAGAACTCGATTTTAACACAGCTTTGCAGCGTGCGAGTGTGGATTGGGGCCGTTACAAGAAACTCATCGTGTGCTCTAACTGCGGCGGTCAGACGGTTTACGATTCCGAACAGGTTACAGGTGCCTGTCCTTTCTGCGGTTCAACAAGCGTTGCACCCGCTGCCGAGAATGACCAGATAATGGTACCCAATGCTGTTATCCCTTTTTCAATCAGCAAAGATCAGGTTCAGGATCTATTTATCGGCTATTTGAAGAATAAGAAGCTCCTTAAGAAGGGCGTGTTAGATTGCAAACTCGAAAATGTTGTCGGTATCTATCTTCCTTTCTGGACTTTTGATGCTTATACCGCTTCATCTTATACTGCATATCGCTACATAGTCGGGAAAGAGAATAATGAACAATTCACCGGAAGCTGGTATCAAGGCTTTGATGACATCCCGATCTTTGCTTCAGACAGAATTAGTAATCCGTTCATTTCAAAAGTTCAGGACTTTGACTTTACCAGAGCCGTTCCTTATTCATCAAAATACCTCGCCGGTATTCCTGCCGAGAGGTATACACTTGGACTCAATGAAGGTTGGGAACGCACAAAAAAGCTGATAACTGAAAAGATAAGACGTGGCATCCGTTCAACCCGTTGCTATGGCGAGAAAATCTACACTAACTATTACAACGTTAAATTCAGATGCCTTATGGCACCTGTATATCTTGCAAAATACAATTATGGCAAAAAGTCTTACTTTGTAGCTATCAACGGACAAAACGGCAAAACATGCTGCAAAGCACCTACTAAAATTGGCAGGATAATTGCACTCATATTAATTGCCGACGCATTACTCGGAGTCATTGGTTATTTGCTGTTTTTTTTGTTAGTCAGCTATATTAGTTCACTTTAGTTCGATATATTTTGCTTTAGGGTTCATTTTAAAGATGAGATGTGGCGAGAGATAAAAGAGGTCGGCCACTTCTATGACAAACTTGAAATGATGTGGGCGCTCGTGAGATATTCGATCAGATCAACAGCAGATATACCGACTGCTGAGATATCCTGATCGGTATCCCGAAAGTACCAGACACAATATATTTTTCATATAAAACAACGGTAGTATCTCGAGCCGATTTTATTGAGCTCTTTTTTATTTCAATATTTTCGTAAGTTTGAATTTTACCTATTTTTTTCAGAATCGACCTGGAATCCGCAAGATGCTGGTTTCATTGTCTTTTTTCACATTATCGTTCCAAACGCTGTGTAAAATCATTGTTGTTTTATCAAATAAATGATATTATTTTTATCGGCGGAGTTATTTTCGACCAAGTTTCAGGAGGAATAATTAATATGGGATTGATTAGTTTAATCAAGAATGTGGCCGGAACCACTTTTGATTCTATTTCAAGCCAGATCCAGGATCAGTATCTTGAGTTCTTCACTCAGGATTCTTTGGGACAGGAGATACTTGTTAAGAAGGGTGCCAACAAGATGGAGAAGGGAAGAAACAAGGGTAATTCCGAAGTTATCTCCAACGGCTCCGTTATCAACGTACCTGAGGGATGCTTCTGCCTTCTCGTTAACAACGGCGAGATTGTAGACGTAGTTTCCGAAGCAGGTGCTTATAAGTGGGATACATCCACAGCTCCTTCAGTTCTTGCAAACAAGAATTTCGGTGAGAATCTTAAGGCTTCTATCGGCGATGTTTGGAACCGTATGAAGATGGGCGGAGAGATTCAGCAGCAGCAGAGAGTTTACTTCGTAAACAAGCTCGAGATGATGAATCAGAACTTCGGTACACCTTCACCGGTACCTTATGCAGACCCTGAGTACCGTAACATCTACATCCGTCTGAACGGTACATTCTCGTTCAGAGTAGAGAACCCGGTAACTTTCTTCAGAAATATCGTCGGTAACGTTAAGGACGAGTACACAGTAGCTGAGTTCATGGGAACACCCGCTAAGCCTCAGCAGCCCCGTCTCGAGTTCCTCGACAACATCACAGAGACACTCAATAAGTGCGGCGGCCCTTACCCGAACGGTATCATGTTCTCAACACTGCCTTCAAAGCAGGGCGAGTTCAGAAGATACATGCAGGATTGCCTTGATGACGAGTGGCTCCAGAAGAGAGGTATCGTTGTAGAGACAGTTGCCATCGCTTCCGTTACACCTGACGACAAGTCCCGTGAGAGAATCGAGAAGGTCGACGAGGCAAAGCTCTATGGTGCAGATCCTGGTGCTCTTGGTGCAGCAGTTGCTTTGGGCCAGACAGAGGCTATGAAGGCTGCCGGTGCAAACGCAAACGGCGCAGTCAACGGCTTTATGGGCATGGGCATGATGGGTGCCGTAGGCGGCAACAATGCCACAGCAGCAGCTATGAACACAGTTCAGCAGCAGGGCGGTGCTCAGCCCGGCGGATTCTTCGCAGGTGCAGCTCAGGCTCCCGTTCAGCAGGCAGCTCCCGTTGCAGCAGGTTGGACATGTTCCTGCGGCCAGAGCGGAAACACAGGTAAGTTCTGCGGCAATTGCGGTAAGCCTCAGCCCGCTCCCGCAGCAGGTTGGACATGCTCCTGCGGTCAGACAGGCAACACAGGTAAGTTCTGCGGTAACTGCGGACAGCCTCAGCCTGCAGCAGCTCCTTCGGCTTGCCCTAAGTGCGGCTACAAGCCCGCTGACGGCAATATGCCTAAGTTCTGCCCTGAGTGCGGATCAAAGATCGAATAAGATCCATCGGTTCTTAATTAAATCCATTATGGAGGCTGCCTTTCGGGGCAGCCTCTTTGCTGGGAAGAGATTTTTATGTTGCGGAAAAAACTGTATAATATCCTGAAGGATAACAGGATACGTTATAGGATCCGCTATATTTGTTAAGGGGGAACGGATTATGAAGATGGTCGGAGTTCAGTGTCCGAATTGCGGCGGTAATATCAATAAAGAGAACGGTGTTTTTGTATGCAGTTCCTGCGGTACGGTCGTTACCATCGATTACGACGATTCCGATGTCGAGTACGAGAGACTTCAGGGCGAAGCAGAGCGTGAGGAAAGAAGGCATGCCCATCAGAAGGAATTGCTCGAGAAGCAGTATGAGCTTCAGCGTCAGGCTCAGCTCGATGCCGAGAAGATACAGGCGAGCAGACAGCGCCAGGCTACGGTAAGACGTGTTGTAAGGACATGGCTGATAATTCTAATTGTTTTTAGCGCTGTAACCGGTTTTGGCATCTTTTCGTATTTTATGGCCAATTATCTCCAACCCAATTCAGGCGGATATTCCAGAAGATATGATGATGACGAAGATGAAGATGATGAGGATGACGATGACGGTTATATTTTCGTCGCGACACCGACGCCTGCTCCGAACTATAATGTAACGCCGGAAGATGTTATGCCTCAGATGGATGATTTTGTATCGGCGGGACAGCTGAAACAGATGCAGATCGATCAGTGCGCTTATTGGGGCGAGGTAGACGGTCTACAGTATTATTCGAAGACGGATGCAGTTTTCTATGATGCTTATCTTGTAACAGATATTCCGGAAGTCAGAGAAAAAGAATCGAACCGGCTGGTTATTATATATGAAGTCACGTGGCACAATGATGAGGAGGATGATGTTGACCAGATATGTTACGATGCTGTCTATTTTGAAGGACTGCGCGTAAATCCGAACGGCGGTGGAGTAATAACGGATTTCGATCCTGAGACTATCTTCAGAAGTGATGCCGCATGGGGATGGTCTATGGCTTACAGTTTTGAAGAATACAAGCAGTGTTACAGGGAAAACATTACCGCTTTGGGCGGCAAGGTCACGAAGGTCGAGTATGAAGTTGAGTGATATTCAATAAGCCAAGCACTTTCAGGCTCCGTGTCCGGTATCCGGATACGGAGCTTTTTTAGTGCCTGAAGAATGATGTTACTGTTTTTAACATTTACCTCAAAATTAATTATTGTCTAAAGTATATTTGTGATAAAATTTCTTATCATAAAAAAAGGCGGTACTATTCATGGGCAAATACTTTGGTACTGATGGCTTCAGAGGCGAAGCCAACAAAGCACTCACCGCGCAGAAAGCTTTCCAGGTTGGTAGATATATCGGCTGGTATTATGGCCAGAAGCACGATGACAAGAGAGCCAGGATCATCATCGGCAAGGATACGAGAAGAAGTTCCTATATGCTCGAAGCATCACTTACTGCAGGCATAACATCATCTGGATCAGATGCATATCTTCTCCACGTTACGACAACTCCTTCAGTCTCATATTGCTGCAGGACAGACGGTTTTGACTGCGGTATCATGATCTCTGCATCACACAATCCTTTCTATGATAACGGCATCAAGATCATGCGTGCCAACGGTCAGAAGATCGAGGCTGAGATCGAAGAGCAGATCGAGGCATACATCGACGGAGAGATCGAGGAGATCCCCCTCGCAGAGCGTGAGGCTATCGGCAACGTCGTAGACTACGCTTCCGGACGCAACCGCTATATCGGTTATCTTATGACAATCCCTACAAGAGCATTCAACGGAATGAAGGTCGGTCTGGACTGCGCTAACGGCGCATCCTGGAATATCGCAAGATCCGTTTTCGAGGCTCTGGGCGCAAAGGTCTATATCATCAACAACACACCTGACGGTCTCAACATCAACACAAACTGCGGTTCCACACACATCGAGAACCTCAAGAAGTATGTTTTGGACAACGGCCTTAACGTAGGCTTCGCTTATGACGGAGATGCTGACAGGTGTCTCTGCGTTGACGAGCTTGGTAACGAGGTCAACGGTGACCAGATCATGTATCTGTGCGGCAAATACCTGAAGGAGAGCGGCAAGCTTGACGGCAACACGATCGTTACCACCATCATGAGCAATATGGGTCTTTATAAGGCATGCGAGGCTATCGGCATCCGTACCGAGAAGACCGCGGTAGGTGATAAGTATGTTGCCGAGAACATGATGGCTAACGGCTTCGTTCTGGGCGGCGAACAGTCCGGACACATCATCTTCGCGAAATATGCGACTACAGGAGACGGAATCCTCACATCTCTCATGGTTCTCATGACCATGCTCGAGAAGAAGCTCCCTCTCTCGATGCTCGCAGGCGAGATGAAAATGTTCCCTCAGTGTCTTAAGAACGTTGTCGTTAAGGACAAGGAAGAAGCACAGAAGAATCCTGTAGTCCTTAAGGGCGTTGAAGAAGTAAACAAGGCATTGGGCGGCGACGGAAGAATGCTCCTCAGAGCATCAGGCACAGAACCCAAGATCCGTGTCATGGTCGAGGCCAAGACAGACGAGATCTGTGAGGAGTATGTCGACAAGCTTATCGCAATCATTAAGAAGCAGGGCCTTACGGCTGAATAACGGGTATTACGGCTTCGCCTGATGTACGGGCGGAGCCGTTTTATATACAAACTATTTCGGGAGGAAAATATGAGAGTTATCAGAAAGAGTACTTATGAAGAAGCTTCAATGGCTTGTGCAGAGCTTATCGCATCACAGATAAGGCTTAAGCCAGACTGCAAGATCGGACTTGCAACAGGATCCACACCTGTCGGCACATACAAAGCACTTGTTGATATGTACAAGGCCGGAAGCCTTGATTTTTCCAAGGTTACATCCGCAAACCTCGACGAATACAGGGGACTCGGCGGAGATCACGATCAGTCTTACAGATATTTCATGAACACAAACCTGTTCGACCACGTAAACATCGACAAGAACAAGACATATGTACCCAACGGTCTTGAGGCTGATGCTGAGAAGGCTTGCACAGACTACGATAAGATCCTTGAGTCTTTGGGCCACCTCGACATCCAGCTCCTCGGCATCGGCGGTGACGGACATATCGGTTTCAATGAGCCTGCTGACGCATTCTGCGTAAACACACAGTGCATCGACCTCGAAGAGCAGACCATCAAGGACAACGCCAGACTCTTCTTCAACGGAGATATGTCTGCAGTTCCCACACAGGCTTATACAATGGGTATCGGCTACATCATGAAGTCTGAGACAGTTATCCTTATGGCTACAGGTGCAGGCAAGAAGGATATCGTAGAGAAGGCTTTCTGCGGCCCCGTTACACCTTATGTACCTGCTTCGATCCTTCAGCTTCACCCCAATGTCGTAGTTATCGGTGATGAGGCTGCTATTTCTGATGCGGTTGTTGCAGCAGCTAAGTAATTGAACCTATCCCGTTTTTGAGTCGCAGCCAGAGCTCGATTTGACTTGCGGGACATTAACAATTTGAACCGAAAGAGGGGTTGCTTCTTATAAATGAGCAGCCCCTCTTTGTTATAAGAACAGAAAATAATATGACCTGTCCATAAAATAATAATAGCAAGTAAAAGATAATTAAGTTAGAATGGTTGAGTATATAAATATGGGAGGTAACTTATGAAAAGAAGAATTGAATCCAAGCACATTATTTCTGTCATAGCGGCAGTGGCTACGGTCCTCTCGCTGGGCTGTCTTGCTTTGGCTGATGAGACCGATGCTCAGGTCGCAGCCCCTGAACTGACTGAAGAAGTCGAAGAAGTGGTTCCCGAAGAAGACGGTACTGCCGATGACGAGGTTCAGGTTGTGATCTCATATTCTGTAGAAGAAACAGTTTCCGATGAGGTTTCCAATGCACCTTATAACGGCTGGGATGAATATTCTGCCGGAAAATGGAGATATTATGAGAACGGATCCTATGTTAAGGGCTGGAAGGAAATAGGCAGTAAATGGTACTGGTTCGGTTCGGACGGAGTCATGTTTACGGGATTGCGCTATGACAGCACTTATAAAGCAACATACATTTTCGGACTGAATGGCGCGATGCTTACCAACCGCTGGCAGCAATATGAAGGAGACTGGTATTACCTGAACGGCAACGGAAAAGCAGCAAAGGGCTGGAAGCAGATCGATGGATCCTGGTATTACTTTGTCGATTCCCACACTCCAAGAATGTATAAGAACGGGGTCGAACAGATCGGTGAAGATTGGTACATGTTCGGCCGTAACGGCAAGATGCTGACGGGCTGGCAGCAGACCAAATACGGATGGATGTTCTTTAATGAGAAGACGGGTCGTGCTGCAGAAGGCTGGGCAAAAATTGAAGGTAAATGGTACTATTTTTCTCTTACCATGGGGATCGGTCCCCTCTTGGTGAAAGATGACATAATCCTCATCGAAAACTCTGACGGCAGCAGCGCCTGGTACGGACTTGACGAAAACGGTGTTTTAATGAAGGCAGGCTGGTACAACGATCATTATGTTGAGGTAGATAAAAAGAAGGTTCCTAACGGCAACTGGTACTATTTTGATTCGAAGGGACGGGCTGCTACCGGATGGCAGACGATCGGCGGAGTGAAGTACTATTTTGGAGACGGAAAAACTGATCCTTATGCCGTTATCAATACGAATAAGATTGACGGAAAATATTACTTTTTTAATCCTGCTACGAGCGGATTGATAACAAATCAATGGATCGATACTTTTTCATTTTATTCCGACATATACGGATATCATAACTATGTATATGCGGGAAGTGACGGAGCTCTGTATTCAGGCTGGCAGACGATCAACGGCAAAACTTATTATTTTGGTGATGATAACAGCAGACCTTCGCTTAAGACCGGATTTATATATGTAAATAATGAGCGATTCTTCCTTGGTGAAGACGGAGTATTACGTAACGGATGGTTTGTAGAAGACGGCGAACGTTTCTATGCCGGAAGCAAAGGGGTTCTCGTTGAAAACGAATGGAAGATCATCGGCGGAAAGACATACTTTTTCACTAATGGCGGAGCCGCGGCAACCGGACTCAGAAAGATAAGCGGAGTCTTGTATAATTTTGATGATAATGGTGTTTGCACCAATCCTCCTTCTCTCTAAAGAGACTGAATAGTTTAAACAGTTTAGTAAAATGCAAAAGTACGGCTGAAAGAACGGCGTGTGCCGTGATTTCAGCCGTGTTTCTTGTCATCTTGATGCAAAATCGCGGTGAAAAGAACGGCTGCAGCCGGGGTTTTGCCCCGGTTTTAGCCCCTGGGTGTTTGATAATTATAAAATAAATAAGATATTTGCTTAGCAAAACAATCAAGTTTATAATATGACGATAATTTTAGCGTATCTTATACGCGCGATGTTTTTAGGAGGTTTTTCGTGGCAAAAGGTAAAACGACTTTTAACGAGAATCTGTGCAAGGGTTGCGGACTTTGTGTTGCAGCCTGCCCTAAGAAAATCCTCGAACTTGACAAGACAAGGCTTAATGCCAAGGGTTATCATCCCGCAACCTGCGTAAATCCGGACGAGTGCATCGGATGTGCTTTCTGCGCTACGCAGTGCCCGGATGTAGTAATCACGGTTGAGCGTTTCTGATCGGGAGGGAAATCAAATGGCACAGAAAAGAGTATTGATGAAAGGCAATGAGGTCATTGCCGAGGCAGCTATAAGAGCAGGCTGCCGCAACTATTTCGGTTACCCGATCACACCTCAGACCGAAGTCATGCACTACATGGCTAAGAAGATGGTCCAGGTCGGCGGTAACTTCGTTCAGGCAGAGTCTGAGCTTGCAGCCATTAACATGGTATATGGTGCTGCAGCTGCAGGATTTAGAGTTATGACATCTTCATCCTCTCCGGGAATCTCCCTCAAGCAGGAAGGTATCTCCTACATCGCCGGCGCTGAGCTTCCCGCAGTTGTAGTCAATATCGTCAGAGCAGGCCCGGGCCTTGGCGGCATTCAGCCTGCACAGGGTGACTATTTCCAGGCTACAAAGGGCGGCGGACACGGTGACTACAGAAACATCGTTATCGC
>CAMVGO010000047.1 GCA_947167045.1 uncultured Clostridia bacterium | reverse complement strand
AAAATTCGGCCGTGCTTCAGATCAGCGTGCTGCTATTCTGAAGAATCAGGTCACAACATTGATCATAAACGGTAAGGTCGAGACAACCGTTGCCCGTGCTAAGGAGATCAGCGCTATCGTTGAGAAGCTCGTATCTTCCGCAGTTAAGGAAAGTGACAACTACACAACAAAGGAGATCACTGTTTCCGCTGCAAAGATCGACGGTAAGGGCAAGAAAGTCTTGAAGACAAAGACAGCTAAGAGCGGCGCTAAGTATGAGGTAGTCGATCGTGAAGTCAAGACAAAGACAGTTCAGGTTGACAATGCTTCACGTCTCGCAGCAAGAAAAGCAATGATCAAGTGGGTTAACAAGAGCCACGATGCAGAGGGAAATATCATCAATCCCGTTAACAAGATCTTTGATGATATTGCTCCCAGATATGCAGGAAGAAACGGTGGTTACACAAGGATCATCCGTCTGGGCGCAAGACGCGGCGACGGTGCAGAGATGGCTATCCTGGAGTTCGTGTAATAAATACACAAACAAAGCCGACAAATTGAATTGTTAATCAGTTACGGGGAAAGGTTTACATCTTTCCCCGTTCTCTTTAAAATGTTGCTACTAAAACAACGAGCGGGGTAAAAAACTTGACTGATGACCCTAACAGAATAGAGATCAAAGATGTGAGTTTCTCATATGATATCTCTGATGAGAATTCAACGAGAGCGCCGAGGCCTGCTCTTGACGGCATTTCCGTCACCATCGGGAAAGGTTCATACACGGCGTTCCTGGGAAGCAACGGTTCCGGCAAATCAACGCTCGCTAAGATAATAGACATATTGGAAGTGCCCGATTCAGGACGGGTCGTGATCTTCGGCAAAGATGCCGGAGATGACGACCTTTTCTGGGATATAAGGTCACAGTGCTGCTGTGTTTTTCAGAATCCCGATAACCAGATAGTCGGTACAATGATCGAAGAAGACGTTGCATTTGGTCCTGAAAATCTCGGGGTACCGAATCCGGAACTCAGGGAACGTGTCGATCAGGCATTGAAGGATGTCGGTCTCTATGAGTTAAGACACAGGGAGACCATGGCCCTGTCAGGTGGACAGAAGCAGAAACTCGCAATAGCCGGAGCTCTCGCGATGCGTCCCGATATCCTTATCCTCGATGAGGCTACGGCGATGCTGGATCCCGCGAGCAGGGACGATTTCCTCGCTCTTGTTGAGAAGATGAGGATCGAAAAGGGTCTTACGCTCATTACCATCACGCATGACATGACGGAAGCATTGAGATGCGACAAACTCGTCATCATTAATAAGGGAAAAGTCGCAATGGAGGGCAGCCCCGAAGAGATCTTCATGTCTGAAGACCTCTGGCAGTATGGGCTTAAGCGTCCGGTCAAATTCAATTTCGCGTTCGAGATCGCGAAACTTACAGGAAATAAACTCACAAAAGAAGACCTGAGGTCCGATGAGGCACTCCTCGAGAGGCTCACCTTGATGCTCGGAAAGCCCGGGATAAAGATGCCTGACGCCATCCCGGAAGGAAAAAAGCGTACGGATGACCGCGAGATCATAATGGAAGTAAAAGGTCTTTCATATTCATATGACGGAAATGATACCAAAGCCATCGACAATATAGATCTGGATATCAGAAAAGGTGAAGTGCTCGGTATCGTCGGCGACAGCGGATGCGGAAAGACAACCCTGATATCGCACATGAACGCAATAATACGGCCGGTTACGGGCGATGTAATCATCCATACGGAAGACGGGGATCTTTCCTGCAGGAACAAAAAAGACACCATGAAGATAAGACAGAATGTTGGTCTTGTCTTCCAGTATCCCGAATACCAGCTTTTCGAGGAAACAGTATATAAAGACATCTTGTACGGTCTGAAGAAAATGAACGTCTCAAAAGATGAGCAGAAAAAGCTCGTTATGGAGGCTGCCGAAAAGGTCGGGCTTAAGGAGCGGGAACTGAACGCAAGCCCGTTTGAATTATCCGGCGGCCAGAAAAGACGCGCCGCCATGGCCGGTGTTCTCGTTATGAGACCAAAGATCCTGGTGCTCGATGAGCCCGCGAGCGGTCTCGATCCACGCGGAAGACAGGAGATGTTCGCCATCATCAAAGGACTTGCGGAGAGCGGCACGACGATCATCCTCGTATCACACAACATGGATGAGGCGGCAGTAAACTGCGACCGCATATGTCTTATAAACAAAGGTAAGATCAAGGCTGTCGGAACACCGGAAGAGCTGTTCGAAAAGGGCAGGTCGGAAGAATTGGGTGTTCAGATGCCGAGGATAACACGATTTTCGGATCTGCTCAGGTCAAGGCTTGCGGAGGCCTGTCCCGGCATAACATTCGAAGGAAGATATTTCGAACCCGAAAATGAAGCGCGGGTAATAGTCGCGGCAGCAAGTAAAGCAGGTGGTTCCGATGCTCGATAAGATAAGCATAGGCAGATACTATCCTGCACATTCATTCCTTCATGATACGGATCCGAGGATAAAGACGATCCTCTATGCCGTCTATCTCGTTGCGATCTTCATGATAAAGGAACCTCTGGCGATAGGCATACTCGCCGCGATAGTCATAGTCCAGCTGATACTGGCAAAGGTGACTCCGGGGATACTTTGGTCGACAGTAAAGCCGATGATCCCGCTGGCTCTGTTTATCTTCATTATCAATGTCCTGACGATAAGACAGGGTGATGCCATCTTCTCTTGGAAGATGATAACCGTTACCTGGTACGGGATAAGCCGTGCCGCGATAATGTCGGTAAGGCTTATTTTTCTCATAGTATCAACGAGCGTTCTTCTGACACTGACGACCACGCCCCTGAAGATGAGCGATGCATTGGAAAAACTCTTTGCGCCTCTTCAGATAATTAAGATACCCGTCCACGAGATGAGCATGATGATGTCCATCGCCATAAGGTTCATACCGACGCTGGCTGCAGAGACCGACAAGATAATGAAGGCCCAGCAGTCCAGAGGAGCGAACTACGACACCGGCAGCTTTATCAACAAGGTCAGGGGATATATCACAGTCCTTATCCCTCTGTTTGTTTCGAGCTTCAGACGTGCCGATGAACTGGCTATTGCCATGGATGCAAGATGCTACAGGGGCGGAAAGGGGAGGACCAAACTGAATCCCCTTAAGATGACCGTAAGGGATGTGCTTACGGGTATAGTATTTACATTGTCTGCAGTACTGGTTGTTGTCATTGATTTGTCTTTGAGATAAAACTGCTGCTGTGATAGAATTCTAGTTGCTAATTGCAAGAGAAAGGTTGGGTTTTCGAATGGGTTATTATTGCGGAATCGACTTGGGCGGCACAAACATCAAGGCTGGTATTGTTGACGGAGAAGGAAAGCTCCTTAACAAATTGTCGATCAAGACAAATGCCGAGAGATCTATGGAAGAGATCATACATGACATGGGTCAGCTGGCTTTGGATGCCATCTGTGATGCAGGCTTTGAGGTGAAGGATATCGAGGCGATCGGCATCGGTTCTCCGGGAACTCCCGACAACGATGCAGGACTCCTGGTCTATTCGAGCAATCTGCCCTTCAATAAAGCTCCGATGAGAAAACTCATCAGGGAAGTCGTAGACCTCCCGGTATATATCGATAATGACGCTAACTGTGCGGCCATGGCCGAGGCGGTTGCGGGTGCGGCTAAAGGCGCTAAGGATTCCGTTACCATCACTTTGGGAACCGGAGTCGGTGCGGGCGTCATAGTCGACGGAAGGATCTTCTCAGGATTCAATCAGGCCGGTTCCGAGTTCGGTCACACGGTACTCGTATCCGGAGGCGTACAGTGCGGATGCGGCAGAAAAGGCTGCTTTGAGCAGTATGCTTCTGCTACTGCTCTGGCCAGAATGACAAGGGAAGCAGCTGAAGCTCATCCCGAGTCACTCCTTAACAAGGTAAAGGAGGAAGAGGGTGAATGGAATGCACGCATCGCTTTCGTGGCAATGCGTGAAGGCGATAAGGTCGCAGCGGAAGTGGTAGACAGCTACACTTCTTATCTTGCTGACGGTCTCGCCAACGCGATCAATGCATTCATGCCTGAGGTACTGGTCGTAGGCGGCGGCGTATGCAACGAAGGCGATCCGCTCCTTATCCCGATGCGCGAGAAGACCATGTCCCGTCCTTATTTCGGACCGGGAGTTCCGAAGACACGCATCGAACTTGCCCAGATGGGCAACGACGCAGGAATCGTAGGCGCCGCAATGATGGGCAAGTCCTGCGTTGATGACGGTAAAAACGGCAAGTAATGCCTTATGCCGAGGATAGCCTTTATCACTGAATTCGACGGCACGGATTTTGCAGGTTTCCAGTCACAGGAGAATGCAAGAGCCGTACAGGATGTTCTTGAGAAGGCATTGGCTGAGTTATACAAAAAAGATATCAGACTTACGGGATGTTCCAGGACTGACGCGGGTGTGCACGCAAAGTGCCACTTAAGTCACGCGGACGTCCCGTTTGTCATTCCCGAGGATAAATTTCCTCTCGCGATGAATGCTCTCCTGCCCGAAGATGTGGCAGTCAAGAGATCCTTTTATGTCAGGGACGATTTTTCGGCAAGATTCGATATCAAAGGTAAAAGATATATCTACAGGATATATTCGTCTCCGACGAGAAGTCCTTTGCTGGACAGAAACGCATATTACTGTCCCGTCCTTCCCGATGTCGCGAAAATGAAGAAGGCGGCGGAGTTTTTTGCCGGTGAGCATGATTTCGCGGCTTTCTGCGCAGCGGGCGGAAGCCAGAAGACCACCGTAAGAAGACTTTTCGGAGTCAGGGTGGATGCATCCGGCGAGGATCCGTGTCAGATTGAGATCGAAGTTTCAGGGGAAGCATTCCTCTACAATATGGTGAGGATCATTGCAGGCACACTCCTCTACGCAGGTCAGGGCAAGATCGATCCTGATGAGGTGGAACAGATAATAGCAGACGGCGACAGGAGCCGCGCGGGAAAGACACTTCCCGCGAAGGGCCTTACGCTGGAGAAAGTCTTTTTCTGATAACGGTTTAAGGTTAACTTAAGGGATAATCGTCCTCCTGATTATTAATTAAAAATACTTAAGGTGATATAATTGTCTAAATGCGGGCCGGAATACCCGCATTAATTTAAATAGGGAGGATTAAAGAAAATGATTAGCTGGTGGGTTATTTGGCTCGTCATCGCTATCATTATGCTGATCATCGAAGCAGTGACCACCGGTCTAGCAACGCTCTGGTTTGCAGTAGGAGCTATCGTTGCAATGATCATGGACCTTTGTGGTGCACCGCTCGCGGCGCAGATCATAGTGATGGCAGTCGTGTCCATTGTAAGCTTTGCGCTCTGCATGATCTGGGTCAGACCGAAGCTGGAGACGCTTCGAAAGAAGAATGTCCAGCGGACAAATGCAGACAGGCTCATCGGTAGGGAAGGCGTGGTTATTGTGCCTTTAAACGGTACCGAGGGCAAAGGACAGGTCAAGGTCGACGGACAGATCTGGAGTGCGAAGGCCGACACCGATATTGCCGAAGGCATTAAGGTTGTCGTAAGATCGATCGAAGGTGTTAAGCTCGTAGTCGAGATAGCATCTTGAAAAACGGAGGATTAAATTATGTTACCTATCGTAGCAGTTTCAACTGGAACAGTTGTAGGAGTAGCCATCGGAATAATCGTTCTGCTGCTGCTCATCATACCTAATATCAAGATCGTTCCGCAGGCGACGACATTCATCATCGAGCGCCTCGGCACATATAGGACAACATGGGAGACGGGCTTCCACATGAAGGTCCCCTTCATTGACCGTGTTGCAAAGAAGATCTCGCTGAAGGAAAAGGTTGCTGACTTTGCGCCTCAGGCAGTTATCACAAAGGATAACGTTACGATGCAGATCGACACGGTCCTTTTCTATCAGATCGTGGATCCTAAGCTCTATACATACGGAATCGAGCGTCCCATCGTTGCCATCGAGAATCTCTCCGCAACAACGCTCCGTAACATCATCGGTGACCTGGAACTTGACCAGACTCTCACATCAAGGGACATCATCAACACAAGGATGAGAGAGATACTTGATGAAGCTACAGACCCCTGGGGAATCAAGGTCAACCGTGTTGAGCTCAAGAACATAATCCCGCCTAAGGAGATCCAGGCAGCGATGGAGAAGCAGATGAAGGCTGAGCGTGAGAAGAGAGAGAAGATCCTCATCGCCGAAGGTGAGAAGGAATCTGCAATAAGAGTTGCCGAAGGTGAAAAGGAGGCAGCGATCCTCAGAGCCGAGGCTAAGAAGGAAGCAGCCATCAGGGAAGCTGAAGGTCAGGCTCAGGCTATCCTCGCGGTACAGGAAGCTACCGCCAAGGGTCTCGAGATGATCAAGAACGTCGGAGCAGACGACGGACTTATCGCGATCAAGGGACTTGAGGCGCTGGAAAAGGTAGGTCAGGGCGCGTCCACAAAGATCATTATCCCTTCAGATCTTCAGGGCATCGCAGGACTTACAACAACAATAAAAGAGATTGCAAAGTCATAATCTAAGACTAAGTTCTTTTGGAGGTACATCGTATGGATTACGGTATGTGGAATGACAGGACCAACATGAGTATGCTCACGGATTTCTATGAGCTTACCATGGCAAACGGTTATCTGAACAGCGGAAACAGGGACACGGTCGTTTATTTCGATATGTTCTTCAGGAATATCCCCGAGAACGGCGGATATGCAGTCATGGCAGGATTGGAGCAGGTAATCGATTATCTGTCCAGCCTCAAATTCTCGGAAGATGATCTTGATTTCCTTAAGACGAACTATCACTTCAACGATCAGTTTATTGATTACCTGAGAGGGTTTGAGTTTACCTGTGACGTCTGGGCTATCCCGGAAGGTACTGTGGTATTCCCTAAGGAACCGCTGGTCAAGGTAAGAGGTCCGATCATTCAGGCCCAGCTCCTTGAGACAGCTCTCCTCTGCACGATCAACCATCAGACACTGATCGCCACCAAGACCGCAAGGATCGTAAGGGCAGCAGAAGGAAGACCTGTTATGGAATTCGGCGCGCGCCGTGCGCAGGGATTCGATGCTTCCGTTTTGGGAGCAAGAGCTGCTTATATTGCCGGTGCGGCAGGCACATCCTGCACTATTTGCGGACAGCAGTTTAACATCCCGCTCTCCGGCACCATGGCTCACTCCTGGGTAATGCTCTTCGATAACGAGTTCGAAGCCTTCAAGGCATATTCGCTCGCTTATCCTGACGGAGCACTCTTGCTCGTTGATACATACGACGTTCTCCGTTCAGGTATTCCTAATGCCATCAGGTGCGCAAAGGAAGTCCTCGAACCCAAGGGCAAGCGCCTCAAGGGTATCAGGATCGACTCCGGCGACCTTACTTACATGACACAGAGTGCCCGTAAGATGCTCGATGAGGCCGGCCTTACTGACTGTAAGATCACGGTCTCCAATGCGCTTGACGAGTACCTCATCAGAGACCTCATCAGCCAGGGAGCATGCATCGATTCCTTCGGCGTGGGCGAGAGACTCATCACATCCAAGGCAGAGCCTGTCTTCGGAGGTGTTTATAAGATCTCCGCAGTAGAGGCTGCTGACGGAACCATCATCCCGAAGATGAAGATCTCCGACAGTATCGGCAAGGTAACAAATCCCTGCAGCAAGAAAATCGTAAGATTCTACGACAATGCAACAGGCAAGGCTCTTGCTGACGTTGTCATGGTTACTGACGAGGAGATCCCGAACGGTGAGCCTTATGAGATCTTCGATCCTGACAACACATGGAAGTCCAAGGTTCTCGAGAACTATACGACAAAGGAGATCCTTGTCCAGATCTTTAAGGACGGCAAACTCGTATATGACAAGCCTTCCATCGAAGAGATCAGGGCAAACTGCACCAAGGAGATCGATTCTCTCTGGGATTCCATAAAGAGATTCGAGAATCCCCACAACTACTATGTCGACCTGTCACCCAAGCTCTGGAAGATCAAGGACGACATCCTGAGATCACATAGAAGAAGATAAGGAGTAAACAACAATGGCAAATCCGATCATTACAATTCAGATGAAGAACGGCGGGGTTATGAAGGCTGAGCTCTATCCCGATATCGCACCGGAGACGGTAAAGAATTTCGTGGAACTGGCAAGCAAAGGCTTTTATAACGGCCTCATCTTCCACAGAGTCATCCCGGGATTCATGATCCAGGGCGGCGACCCTGAGGGTACCGGAATGGGCGGCCCCGGCTATACGATTAAGGGCGAGTTCACTAGAAACGGATTCAGGAACGACCTTAAGCACACCAGAGGAGTCCTTTCCATGGCACGTGCAATGGATCCCAACTCGGCAGGTTCCCAGTTCTTCATCATGCATGAGGATTCACCGCATCTTGACGGACAGTATGCGGCTTTCGGCAAGGTGATCGAAGGTATCGAAGTAGTCGACGAGATCGCTTCTGTCAGAACAGACTATAGTGACAGACCTTTGGAACCTCAGCAGATCGAATTTATGACTGTTCAGCTCTGATATTGCGCTCTGAGAATAAGACTTAATCGAACAGCGGGGGTCCGGGAAGAGGATAATGAAGGAAGTAAAGCAGATAGGGGACAGCAAAAAGGGGAAGGCCGTAAAGGCCAAACCCCAAAAGCAGTCACCCAAAGAATCAAAATGCATAACGGTGCCTTTTGCATGGCTTTATTCTTCTATAGTCCTTTTTCTGACCATCCCGCTGTTTATGTTTTTCCTGGGATATCTGAAGCTCTCGGTGGGACTCCCGCTCACACTGATCTTTGCGGGAATAGTTCTCTTCTGTGTCTCCGACTGTCTTAATGACGCAAACGGAACAAAGCTTACAAGATATTACACGGACATAAAGATCCCCGTATCCTACATCATCGGCTTTGCCGTTACGGCGCTTGCGGTCTCATTTATTTCGGGCGTCGGAGAATACATCTACACTCTTCAGGATCACCAGTTCAGACGCGCGATCTTAAGGGATCTCATAGATTACGACTGGCCTGTCATTTACAATTATTCAACGCAGACGAATCCGGAAGTCAGGGAGATCTTCGGCATAGCTTCGGGTGAAAGGGCTTTCTCATACTATTTCATCTACTGGATGCCTGCCGCACTGGCAGGGAAGATGTTCGGCTTTGAAGCCGGCAATTTCATTTTGCTCCTGTGGAATTCATTGGGAATATTCCTTGCTCTTATAGCCTCTTGTGCGGCAATAAAGAGATTTACTCCCTGGGTTGCCTTCATGTTTGTTTTCTTCTCCGGACTCGACGTACTGCCGAATTTGGTCTATTCGTTTGTGGAATACGACGGATGGCGCTGGGTTGAAGGTTATTTCACGTCCTTGTCCTATGTTAGCAACTTCAGGGAACTCGCGAGCGTATATAACCAGATGGTCCCGTGTTTTCTCATAATAGCGCTTCTCATGCTGTCGAATAACACCCGGTCCATGGGGCTTACGGCCGGTGTACTGTTCGGTTATTCGCCCTGGGCGGTCTTCGGGATACTTCCGATTGTGGGAGCTCTGCTCTTCGGAAAGAAGCACAGGGCAAATAAGACATCAAAAACGCTGATGAATATCTTAAGCCCGGTGAATATTGCGTCTGCCGTTCTCATACTTGCGGTATTCGGAAGTTATTATCTGTCGAATTCGGCTGCAACAGGATACAGGGGTTTCTCCTGGACATTCTTTGACAAGCCTGTTCTTTTCATTCCCGCTTATGTGATCTTTATCGCACTGGAAGTCCTGCCGTTCGTGATAATACTGTACAAACGCTGCAAGGATGATCCGGTGTTCTGGGCATCGTTTGCGGCTCTCCTCATAATCCCGTTCTATCACATTACCGAGAATAACGATCTGTCGATGAGAGGTTCGATGCCTGCACTGTTCTTTTTCTGCATCACTTTGAGCGGCGTTGTGGCTGAAGTCATGGATGAAAAGAATACGCCCACAACTAAGAAAGGCTGGCTTAAGTCAGCCGCCGTAATGCTTACGGTCATCCTCATGATGTTCCCGACGCTGATGAATCTTTTCATCATCTTCGGCTCTGTGATACAGGGCGATCCGAGCGACAAGGAGGACATCGGTTCCTTCGGCAACATAAATAAGGCAGAATATGCGGAAGTCATACAGGAACAGTTCTTCGCGGAAGGTTACGAGGACAGTTTCTTCTACAGATATTTTGCGGGGTAGCATCTTTTGAAAAGGGAGATAAGGATATCTTATAAGGCATTCTTCGCGGCAGGTACAGGTTTTCTGATGCTGCCTGTGCTGCTCTTCTTTTTATGTTATCTGAAGTTCTATATAGGGATCCCGGCAGCAGTCCTCATGGCCGCGGCATTTGTTTTTGCTTTGAGGGATTCTTCAAAGGGCACGGATCTGAAGGTCATCGAAAACAGCAAAACGGATATAAGGATACCGTTAGGGTATCTCATAGGTTATCTGGTTTTCGCTTTGGTCATATCGTGGTTCTCGGGGGTTGGCGAATTCGTCGTCACGTTCAACGATCACCATTACAGAGCGGCGATACTTAATGACCTCGTCACTTACAGGTGGCCCGTGGTATATGATTACTCTACGCAGATGAATCCTGCTGTAGTTGAATATTTCGGCAACTCATCCTATTCAGGCGCGGCTTTTGTCTATTATTTCACATACTGGATGCCGGCGGCCCTTATCGGGAAAGCATTCGGGTTGACGGCTGCGAGAGCCGTCCTCATGATCTGGAACGGCCTGGGGATATTCCTTACTCTTATCGGCATGACGAAGTTTACTGGACGCGCAAGTTTTACTGTGCCGTTCTGTTATGCGTGCTTCGGTGGCCTTGACGCGATCCCGAACATCATTCACGAGTATATTCCGTATACAGCATGGAACGGCATGGAGAGATGGGCTCCGGAACTTGCATATGTCTGCAATTTCGCGGAACTCACGAGCGTTTTCCATCAGTGCGTTCCCATATTTCTCGCTGTTTCCATGATCCTCATTATGAAAAATACAAGGTCTGTCGGACTTACCGGTGCGCTCATGCTGGCCTATTCGCCCTGGGGCGTAATCGGTCTCGTTCCGGTTGCATTTACCGCCGCTTTCCGCAAGGAGATGCGAGCGGGCGGGAGCAGGCAGGTCATAAGGGATCTTCTTACACTGCAGAATACCGTTTCCTGCATCGTGATGCTCTTTATATTTGGGGCTCTGTACATGAGCAACAGTTCATCCGTATCCGACAAGGGATTCATCTGGCAGTACATCACCAATCCGGTTGTCTGCATCCTCGTCTATATAGCCTTTATAGCTGTCGAGATAGTGCCCATGGCTCTGATCCTCTACAAGAGCGAGAAGAAGAATGCTCTGTTCATAGTTTCAGTTATCGAACTCTGCATCATCCCTTTATACAAAGTATCTTTCGAAAACGATTTCTGCCTCAGATGCTCCATGGCACCGAGATTCGTTCTCTGCATCCTTCTTGCGGGATTCCTTAAGGATCTCTACGATGCTGATAAGATAATCGTCGCCAAAAAGATAAAGAGAAAGAAGAAGGATATTGCCAGGATGGCTTTGACGGTGCTTGTTACGATAATAATGATCTACCCGGCATTCACCATGGCATTCTTTATCGGAGGCACCACTGTCACCGAGGGTGTGATCCCGGCTGACGGAGTAATCTCTTTCGGAAACATCAATGACGAGGAACACCTTTGGAACTGCACGCACAATTATATGTGTGAGGGTTATGAGGATACGTTCTTCTTTAAATATCTGGCAAGATAGAAATCAGTCTTCGGATTCTTCAGAAGGAATATAGATGGGTCTGCCTTTGCTCTCGATATAGATCCTTCCGATATATTCGCCCAAAATGCCGAGACACATAAGTACGAGTCCACCGATGAAGAGGATAAAGCACAAAAGGGAAGGATAACCTGCAACGGTGTCCCAGATCCTGCTGATTATTGCTTTTATGAAGTAATAGAGCATATATACGAATCCGGCAATAGCAAAGAAGAAACCAGTATATGTCGCAATACGCAGAGGTGCTGTCGTAAATGCCACGATACCGTCGATCGCATACTTGAAAAGCTTCCAGAAGCTCCACTTGGTCTCGCCGGCAACGCGCTCGACATTCTCATGCTCAACCCACTTGGTCCTGAATCCTACCCAGGCGAAGATACCCTTTGAAAAACGCTGGCGCTCCGTAAGGCTTAAGATCGCATCAACGACCGCGCGCCTCATGAGTCTGAAATCTCTCGCACCGTCTGCAATCTCAACATCACACATGCGGTTGATGAGCCTGTAGAAACGGCGTGCAAAGAAACTCCTTATCTTAGGTTCGCCTTTACGGGTGACTCTTCTGGCGGCTACGATGTCGTATTCGCCGGAATCGAGGTCTTTGATCATCTGAGGTATGAGCGACGGGGGATCCTGCATATCAGCATCGAGTATTGCGATGTAATCGCCTTTTGCCTTCTGCATTCCCGCATACATGGCGGCTTCCTTGCCGAAGTTCCTGGAGAAGAAAACGTACTTTACAGCTTTGTCTTCAGCGGCGAAAGACTTGATGATCTCCGCTGTTTTATCCCGGCTTCCGTCGTTTACGAAAATGAATTCGTAATTCCTGTTTGCGTCGTCAGTTTTTCTGACATCGCAAAGTGCTTCATAAAGGATCGGAAGGGAAGCTTCTTCGTTATAGCAGGGAACTATTAAGCTGATAAGCACGGCAATTCTCCTTTGATCATGCAGACATTTCCGATTTTATGTCTGCTTATCAGGTTATTTAATCTGTTTGAGGCTTTCCGCACAAGCGTGCGAAGCACGCGCGGAGGACCTTGCCGAAAATAGATTAAATAATCTGTTTGTATTATAATCAAAAAATATATTCAGTGACAACAAAATGCCGAAGAAAGGGCGTAAGCGATAATGAAAGAGATTTCCAGTCTGGACGGCGGGACTACAAAGAAAACGACTGCCAAACCTTCAAGCAAACCTGCCCTTAAAGCGAAAAAGAATACTGATCTCCGTCCCGTATATGCCTTTTTCGCAACACTTGTTTTGTATGTTGCGGTAATGTTCCTGTGCAACAAATATCCCTGCGGTGAGTATTCATTCCTGCACAGTGACCTGAGAGCGCAGTATGCACCGTTCCTTGCTTTGTTAAGGAACAAGATCGCCGATCTGGATTCCGTTCCCAAGGGCCATCTGCTTTCGTATCTGTCATATTCTTTCAAACTCGGACTCGGAAAGAATTTCATAGGAACGTTCGGATACTATCTCGCAAGCCCGTTTAATCTTCTCTATCTGCTGATAGACGAAGCACAGATCGATCTTGCGGTTCTTGTTATCGTTACGCTCAAACTCAGTTTTTCAGCTGCTTTCATGTGCCTTTTCCTAAATAAAAGGGCTGATGACCAAAAGACACTTTGGCCGGTCCTCCTCGGCATCATGTATGCATTCTCTCTTTATACACAGGCTTTCATCTTCCAGATCATGTGGCTTGACGGCTATATGCTCCTGCCGCTCATCCTTTATTTCACGGAAAAGTTCATAAAGAAGCAGAATTATGCCGGACTCGTGATCTCACTCCTGATACTGTTCGTTTCAAATTATTACATCGCATATATGGTGGGAATTGCCTGCTTCCTTTATCTGTGCATAAGGATGTTTGTTCTGAAAGTGCCTAAGAAGGAAGCTTTCGGGACAGCTCTCAGGTATGTGCTCGCAGCAGGTTTTACCGGACTTGTCACGGCAGTCATGTTGGTGCCGGTAGGTCTGGATACCATAAGGAATTCTGACCAGACCGTTCTGCCATACGGTGATAAGGTGATCACGTATTCACCTTATACGCTCATACACATGATGATACTGGGAGAACCCGGAGACTTTAACGACATCCTTCCGGGCAATTATCCGTTCCTGTTTATCTGCCTGCCGGTAACCATACTGGTATTGATCTACTTCTTAAGCCCTGTTTTCAAGGGAAGGGAGAGAAAGATCCACGCTTTCTGTATTCTCGGAGTGCTTCTGTCGACTGCCGTTTATTTTATCGATAAGGCATGGCAGGTATTTGATGATCCGAACTGGTTCTGGCACAGACACGCATTTGTTTTCCTGCCGCTGTTCCTCGTCATCTCGTTCAGAGTGCTGGCAAGGATAAAGGAACTTTCAAGGAAGAGCATCATGCAGGCCATGCTGATCATGTTCGCGTTTGTCGTGATCGACAGTTCCTGGGGCAGCCTGCACGATTATCCGAAGGCGGTTCTCTACAACATGATCCTCATAACCGTCTACTGCGGTATCTTTGCGGGATTCGGAATGGCGAACTGGCCCGACCAGCTCCGCGATATGCCGAAGATGCTCTCTCCCATCATGGCGGGAATAGTGGTCTTCGAGCTGATATTCGCAGGACCGATGTTGTCTTCGGGCATAGAGACTCTGACAATGTTTGGCGGACCTGCAGTCGAATACAGTGATTCGATCAGAGCCGAGCAGGAATTCGGAGCATTTGCCGAAGCGGAAGCAAGTGCCGACGGCGCATTCAGGGCAGAGGAGGAAAGACTTCCCGAATACACGACGAAGTATTATGTTGACGAAGGAAATGCTTTCTACGGCAATTACAACGGGCTTTCATTCTTCAATTCGAACTCCAACAAAAAGATGCAGCGTTTCATAAAGCAGCTTGGAATTCCTGCCAATTACAATTACTTCTCCGTTAAATACAATTTCTCATGCCCTCCAGTAGACGCATTTTTCTCGATCGGCTCGGTTTCTTCAAGGAAGGATCTGTCTTTCTACCGTTTGGCAGGTCAGGATTCCTACGGTTCAGGTTTGATGTTCTACTCCAACGACAACGTTCTGCCCCTGGCATTTGCTGCTGACAAGAAGGCAATGGATTTTGATTTATACAGGCTTGAACGCGACGCGGATGAGAAGGACTATTACGCTCTGCAGAACGAATGGTACAGGTCGATGTTCCCGGATGAATTCACTGAGGACTTCTTTGTCGAGATCGGTGAGGATGTGACGGGCGGACCGCAGATCACAAACGGCGTATTCTTCAACGCGAATGAATATACGACTAATGAAGTCTACATCAACAAGAACGGTCCCGACAGTGAGGAGGGCGGTGTCGTTGAAGATCCTCTGGGTCTCGAAAAGGATATCTATAACAAACTTGAAGACAGCGTGACAACGATCTACAAGACAAACGAGAAGATCCCTATCGCCGTCGAATATAATTTTAAGGCTCCGTCTGATGACGAGATCTATTGTTCTCTTGTCACCGGAAGGATCCTGGACGGCACGGAAGTGTATGTCAACGGCATCCAGATATCGAGTTTTGCGGCTAATTCATTCTATTCACAGATATTCAGGATCGGAAAATTCAACGAGGGCGACGATGTTAAGGTTACATTCCTTTCGGGAAATTCGAGCTGGTCTTATCTGAATATCAGGTTCGCAAGTTTTGACAATGAGGCTTTCTCAAGACAGTTTGCGGAGATCGATAAGTCCGGGGTGACGCCTGTTTCAGTCTCTGACGGTTATGCGAAGTTCGATGTAAAAGGAATGGAAGAAGGGGACATGGTCCTTACGACCATCCCGGCCGAGGATGGCTGGCAGCTCTATGTTGACGGAAGCCCCGCGGAGTACAGGGTCTATCAGAATGCATTTATCGCTTTTGATACGGGAGCCGGTGATCATACGGCTGAGCTCGTGTTTACTGCTCCGGGTCTTAAAGCGGGTGCCTGCATATCGTGTGCGGGTGTGGTTTTATTGGCAGCATTTATCGTAATTGATAAAAAACGCCCGAAAAAGAATGAAAAACAGAAATAATTCGGGTATCTTAAATGAATCAGTGCTTTGGAGGTATTAATTTATGGATTTCATGAAAGCGTATGAACTGTGGTCAACGGATCCTTTTTTCGATGAGGGCACGAGAAATGAACTCATCGCGATAAAGGATGACACAAAAGAGATCGAAGACAGATTCTACAGGGATCTCGAGTTCGGTACTGCAGGCTTAAGGGGCGTGCTCGGCGCTGGAACAAACAGAATGAACGTCTATACGGTAGCCAAGGCTTCCGAAGGTCTTGCTAAATACATCCTCTCCGAGGGTGAAGAGGCGATAAAGAGAGGCGTTGTAATCTCTTATGACTCAAGACATTTCTCTCCTGAGTTCGCACAGATCACTGCTCAGGTCCTTGCTGCAAACGGAATCCCCAGCAAGCTTTCTGATGAGTTAAGACCGGTTCCGGTACTTTCTTACTCCGTAAGATATTTCAAGGCTTTTGCGGGCGTCATGATCACGGCTTCGCACAATCCTTCCAAGTACAACGGATATAAGGTCTACGGTGAGGACGGCGGACAGGTACCGCCCGAAGCCGCAGATGCAGTTCTCTCAAATATCGAAGCCATTGAAGATATCAGAACCATCAGGATGATGGATTTCGAAGAAGCAAAGGCAAAGGGTCTTGTTACTTCCTTCGGACCCGAGATCGACGAGGCATTCACAAACATGCTCACAAAGCTCGTTGTTGACCAGGAGGCCATCAATAAGCAGGCTGACATGAGCATCGTTTACACTCCTCTGCACGGTTCAGGCAACAAGCCTGTCAGAAGGATCCTTGAGGCGGTCGGATTTAAGAATATCCACATCGTAAAAGAGCAGGAGCTTCCTGACGGAGCTTTCCCTACGGTAAGCCTTCCCAACCCCGAGAATCCGGAGGCTCTTTCAATGGCAATTGAGCTTGCCAAGAAGACGGATGCTTCACTCGTATTCGGTACAGACCCTGATTCAGACCGTATCGGTGCCGCAGCGAAGGTAGTTGAGAACGGTGAAGTCAAGTATAAGTGCTTCTCCGGAAACCAGATGGGACTCATGCTCCTGGATTACATCCTCGATGCAAAGAAGAAGCTCGGCACATTGCCCGACAAGTCTTTTGCGGTTACGACGATCGTTTCATCCAAGCTCGTTAAGAGCATCTGCGATTACTATGGCGTAGAGCTCCAGGAGACTCTTACGGGCTTCAAGTTCATCGGCGAGAGGATCAAGCTCGACGATGAGTTCGGCGACAAGCACTTCCAGTTCGGCTTTGAGGAGAGCTACGGTTATCTCTCCGGCGTTGACGTACGTGACAAGGATGCCGTTGTTGCCGCAATGCTCATCTGCAACATGGCCGCTGCATCTTTCGAGAAGGGCGAGACACTTGCAGACAGACTTGACCACCTCTACGAAAAGTACGGCTACGGCGTTGAGCAGACGATCAGCTGCACGCTCGAGGGCAAAGAGGGTATCGAGAAGATCGGTTCCTGCATGGTTGAGCTCAGAAAAGAGCTTTCAGAGTGCAAGAATCTTGAAGAAGCAAAGAGCCTTTTGGGCGGCGCTACAGTTAAGGCAGTCCGTGACTATAAGGAATCCAAGCGCTATGTATTTACAGACAGCGGTGTGGAAGTTGAAGAGATCACACTTCCCAAGTCCAACGTTCTCCTCTATGAGCTTGGCGGAAACAAGGGAATCGACTGGGCATGCGCAAGACCTTCGGGTACGGAACCCAAGCTCAAGATCTACATGGGCGTTTACGATTCTGACAAGGCAGCAGCTGAGAAGTCCTTTGAGACGATCAAGGGACAGGTTGAAGGCTACGTCAAGTCCAAGCTCGGTTAACCGTCAAAACTTTCGACTAGCGGAATAACGTATTCATAGACAGCCTTGGCAAAGCCGAGGCTGTCATAATCTGCGCTGATATATTTCGAGACTTTTTTCGCGCCCTCGGTGGCATTGCCCATGGCGATCCCGTAATTTGCGGAAGCGAGCATCGAGATGTCATTCTCGTTGTCGCCCGAGGCGAATGTGCGGGATGCGGGGATGCCGAGATAATCAGCCAGGCTCAGAAGAGCATCTCCCTTGGAAACCCCGCGGGGCATAATATCGAAAAGGTCGATCCCGGACGGTATCGCCTCCAGTTCCGGGTCGGAAGTGAGCATCTCTTTCAGCTCGCTGTCAGGTCTTATCAGGAGGATCTTGTTAAAAGAGGGTATCCTTTCCTGCTCCGGAAAGCTCCTGTCGATGTCGATTATCGGAGCCTGTTTTGCGGGCTCCACTCCGATATTGTAGCCTTCCACGAAGAATTTTCTGCTGGAACAGGGCGCAAAAAAGATCCCCTCATCAGAATAGAGTGTCGCATCAGCCGAATGGTCGAGGAGATATCTTAAGAGTGATCTTATCTTGGAGTCTTCGAAATCCCTTGAGGCGAACTGTTTTCTGGTCTTATGATCGAATAAAGAACCGCCGTTGCTGGTTATGATGGGTACGTCGATGCCCAGGTTCTCCGCAAATTTGCCGACGAGAAAAGACGATCTGCCGGTGGCTATGGTAAATGCCACGCGGGCTTTCTGCAAAGCTCTTATCGCTTCTTTATTGCCCTCGGGAACGTCCTTGCCCGGGGCAAGGAGCGTGCAGTCAAGGTCTGTGGCAAGCAATGCCTTGTAAACTGTGTTCATCGGCCGGATCTCTCTTGATGTGAATTATTACGATTTTACTACAACCCTACAAAATTTAATGCGTTTTTTTGATATTATGCACTTCCTGTGTGGTTGAAGTTTGCCTGAACAATGTTTATTATTGTTTAGGATTACAAAGTATATCTTTGTTAATAAAAGGGGTTAGTAAGTTATGAAGAAAAAGGCAGGTCAGGCTCCGGGCAGTTCAAGTTCAAGACCTTCAGAGGTAAGGAATACTGCGCTCGCACCTGTTAACAATAACAATAATATCAATAAAACTGAGGTTTCCGGCAGGGAAGTGTTTAAGCCTGCTCCTGAAAAATCCGTACCCGCGAAAATGACAACGGATTCAGCCAAGAGCACATCCAAGAGCGCTCCCAGGAGTTTGGAAAGCAGCAGTTCAAAGAGGAGCAGCGGCTCTTCCACGGTAAAGTCCACCGTAAGAACGGCCAAGACCACCACAAAGCGCGTAAAATCAAAGAAAAAGAATCCGGGTCCGGCGATTGCCGCCGTTGCTGCAGTCATTCTCGTTGCAGGAGCAGTTCTCGCAGGCCTTTATTATACGGGATTCTTTAAGCCCCAGATCGAAGTTACGATGGCTGACGGCACAGTAACGAAGATCAAGGCCGAGGAAGCTTATGCCGAGCTCATGACCGACAAGTTCTTTGCCGGAACGGTCATCGACGGCATAGATGTCGGCGGAATGACGGTCGACGAGGCATTCAATGCGGTTTCCGTAACATTGCCTGCCGAGCCCGTTGATGTAGACGTTAAGCTCAATCTCGAAGGAAAGAAATTACCCCTTGATTTTTCCGACGCCGTATTTGAGTACAATACCCGTGAAGTTGTCGAAGAGGCATTCTCAAAGTTCAGACCTCTTAATGACACGGATCTCGTTCAGCTGACAGAGTGCTATAACAACGTTCAGCAGCTCAAGAACAATCCGCAGACCTATGAGACAGCTTATACTGTCGAGATCGGCGGCGTTTCAGAGAAGGTTCACAGTGTGCTCGATCCTTATGTTGCAGAGTATGCGACGGTAAAGGATGCTGCGATCGAGAGTTTCGATCCCGAGACCAAGACATTCGTCATCAGCCCTGAACAGTCAGGCTATATCCTTGATGTAGACGGTGCGGCTGAAGCTGTAAAGGAGCTCTTCGATTCAAAGAAGTACTCCGGTCTTGTAAGGGTTCCTACGGTTGTAAAGGAACCTGAGGTCACAACCGAGATGATCAACAATGAGTTTGGGCTTATCGGTGAGTGCCATACAAAGACATCCAACAATTACAACCGTAACACGAACATCAGCAAAGCCTGCGAATACATTAACGGCACGATCCTTGAGCCCGGCCAGGAGTTCTCTTTCAACGGCACGGTAGGTCAGAGAACCTATGAAAGAGGCTTCAGGGAAGCTACGGTCATCCTCGGCGGACAGTACGAGCAGGGTCTTGGCGGCGGTATCTGCCAGGTAAGCACGACTCTTTACAATGCAGTACTTAAGGCTAATCTCAAGGTAACGAGCAGAAGCCCTCACGCCTGGCCTTCAGATTACGTTTCCGTAGGTCTTGACGCTACGGTCGACTGGCCTTCACTGGATTTCAAGTTCCAGAACGATTCCGAATTCCAGGTCATCATCGTTATCTGGTGGGATTCTTCCGACAGCAATGTTCATGCTGAGATCTACGGAAAGAAATTCCCCGACGGTCAGTACATCAAGCTCGAGAGCGAGATAGTTTCCACTTCCGGTTACGGCAAGGAAGAGTTTGTCGAGGATAGGACGTTGGAAGTCGGTAAGACCAAGACCGTAAGACAGGCTCATCAGGGACAGACTGCGAGAGTATACAAGGTCTGGTACAACGACAAGGATGAAGAGATAAAACGTGAAGTATACGGCAACACAACGTATGGCGCTTACGGAAAGCGTACTGCTGTCGGCACATTGAAGCCGGACGGCACTTATGCAACGTTCGACAAGTCTACAGGTCAGATCACGGATCCTTCCGGTTCGCCCACACCTACCGTAGATCCGAACATGACACCTACGACATCCGTTTCGCCTACTCCTACACAGGGTGATAAGAAGGATACGCCTACACCTGTTCCGGACACACCGACACCTGTACCTGACACTCCGACACCTGTTCCGGCTACACCGACACCCGTTCCGGATACGCCCACACCTGTTCCGGCTACACCCACACCTGACAGCGGTGGCGGCGGTGAAGGCGGTGAAGGCGGCAGCGGCGGCGAAGACGGCGGCGGCAGCGGTGAAGGAGGGGAATAATCCCCCGGGAAAGCCTTCAGATTCATCCGGCCAATTAAGACATTCAAAAGAACTGCTTCATTGATGTGAGGCAGTTCTTTTATTTGCCGTGAATATGCCGGGCCGTATCTGGTTCAAAGACGCAGTTATCCCCGTCTCGTGAGAGTAGTTTCTAATAAAAAATAAATATATAAATTTTCTGTTTTATGTCCCCATTATTGTCCGAATGGGTTTATAATATTTCAGTTATTTATAGTAGATACTTCTGTGCACAGATGTAACTGCAAAGAATTTTCCAAAGGAGATCATGTTTATGGCAGAACTGACAAAGAAAACCATGGACGGTAACGAGGCTGCTGCGTATACTTCGTATGCATTTACTGAGAACGCCGCTATTTACCCGATCACACCGTCCTCGCCTATGGCTGACCACACCGATCAATGGGCTCAGCAGGGCAGAAAGAACATTTTCGGACAGACGGTTAACATCGTCGAGATGGAGTCTGAGGGAGGCGCTTCCGGTGCCGTTCACGGCTCACTCGCAACAGGTGCATTAACCACAACTTACACCGCATCACAGGGTCTCCTCTTGATGATTCCTAACATGTACAAGATCGCAGGCGAGCTTCTCCCTTGCGTATTCC
>CAMVGO010000046.1 GCA_947167045.1 uncultured Clostridia bacterium | reverse complement strand
CCATCAAGGAAGAAGCTCAGCGTTGCGGACAGTTCTATGTTAACTATCGTTGGCTCGGCGGTACTCTCACAAACTTCGTAACTATCAAGAAGAGAGTAGCAAGACTTGAAGAACTCAGAAGAATGGAAGCTGATGGTTCTTTCGATCTCAGAACAAAGAAGGAAGTTGCTAAGCTCAAGCTCGAGATGACAAAGCTCGATCAGAACCTCGGCGGTATCGTCGGCATGGTTAAGCTCCCTGCAGCACTCTTCATCGTTGATACAAAGAAAGAGCACAATGCAGTTGCAGAAGCAAAGAGACTCGGTATCCCGATCATTGCTATCGTTGATACAAACTGCGATCCTGATGAAGTTGACTATGTAATCCCGGGTAACGACGATGCTATCCGTGCAGTCAAGCTCATCACAGCTAAGATGGCTGATGCAGTTATCGAAGCTCACCAGGGTGAGGATGCTACATCTGAGGGTATGGATCTTGATTCCGCAGAAGCACAGGCTGCTACAGCTGAAGTTGCTGAAGAGCAGGCTGCTGAGGATGCAGGCGAGAAGTCCATCGAAGAGATCGCTTCCGAGTCTTGATAAATTTCTAAACTAAAAATCGTAAAGGAGAACATATATGGCAGTTACAGCACAACAGGTTAAAGAACTCCGTGAGCTCACAGATTGCGGCATCATGGACTGCAAGAAGGCACTTATCGAGTGCGATGGTGATATCGAGAAGGCAAAGGCTTGGCTTCGTGAGAAGGGTATGGCTAAGGCTGAGAAGAAGTCCGCAAGGATCGCTGCAGAGGGTGCTGTTGTAGCTAAGATCGCTGATGACAAGAAGTCCGGCGTTTTAGTTGAGATCAACATCGAGACAGACTTTGCTGCTAATACAGATAAGTTCAAGGCTTTCGCTGAGACAATCGCTACACATATCCTCACAAAGAAGCCTGCTGATATCAAAGAACTCATGGCTCAGAATCTTTACAATGATGATTCTAAGACAATCGAGATCTATCAGAAGGAGACAATCGCTGATATCGGTGAGAACACATCGATCAGAAGATTCGTTATCTATGAGGTAGAGGGCAACGGCGCTGTTGCTTCTTACATCCACATGGGCGGTAAGGTAGGCGTTTTCGTTGAAGTTTCAACAGATGACGATTCCGTAATCACAAAGCCTGAGTTTGCTGATTTCGCAAAGAACATCGGCATGCAGGTTGCTTCCATGAGACCTAACTGGGTTTCCGAAGAGGAAGTTCCCCAGGAAGAGCTCGACAAGGAAGTTGAGATCATCAAGAACAAGGCTCTCGAAGAGGGCAAGCCTGAGAAGATCGTTATGGAGCGTATCGTTCCCGGACAGATCAAGAACTTCTACAAGCTCAACTGCCTCGTTGATCAGGAGTTCTTCAGAGATGACGATCTCACGATCTCCCAGTACATCGATCAGTCCATCAAGGCTATCGGCGCTAATGTTTCCGTAGTCCGTTTCACAAGATTCGGTCTTGGCGAAGGCATCGAGAAGAAGGTTGACGATTTCGCTGAGGAAGTTAGAAAGCAGGCCGGACTCTAATAAGTTCTGACTGGTATTTCAGTAAGTATCAACAGGGCTGTCTTTGAGTGAGTAATCACTTTGAAGGCAGCCCTTTAGTTTTTCCGCCGGAATTCTTAATAACCTCTAATCTGCCGAGCCTTTGTATATTTATTCTTTTAATATGCAGATATTATTGATAAAATCTATTGAAAGAAATTTTCGCGGAGGAAAAACCTTTATGGGTGATACAAAGTATAAGCGTATTCTTTTGAAGATATCCGGTGAGGCTTTGGCAGGCGATGCCAAGCTGGGTATCAACGACGAAGTTCTTAAAGAAATCTCAGCAAGCATTAAAGCAGTTTCTGATCTCGGTGTTCAGGTTGCCGTAGTCGTTGGCGGCGGTAACTTCTGGAGAGGGAGATCTTCTGAGAAGATGGACAGAGTTACTGCAGACCACATGGGAATGCTTGCAACTCTTATGAACGCTCTTGCTCTTTCTGACGCTTTGGAGCAGATGGGTGCAGTTACGAGAGTCTTGTCTGCTATCGAAGTAAGACAAATGGCAGAGCCTTATATCAGAAAGAGAGCTGTAAGACACTTGGAGAAGGGCCGTATCGTAATTTTCGCATGCGGAACAGGTAACCCTTATTTCTCAACAGATTCAGGTGCTGCTTTAAGAGCAACCGAGATCGGTGCTGATGTATTGCTTAAGGCTACAATGGTTGACGGCGTATATGACAAGGATCCTAAGAAGTACCCTGATGCTGTCAAGTACGAGAAGGTTACATACGATGAAGTCCTTAAGAATGACCTCAAGGTAATGGACGCCACAGCTGCAGCTCACTGCCGTGATAACCATACCAAGATGCTTGTTTTCTCTATGGAAGATCCCGAAAACATCGTCAGGATCGTAAAGGGCGAAAACCTCGGAACACTCGTTGTAAAAGAATAAATTAAAAATATTGAGGAGGCTACAATTATGGCAATGATCGAGATCACAAAGAAAGATTACGATGACATCGAAGCAAAAATGCAGAAGTGCATCGATAACCTTCAGGAGAACCTCAACACGATCCGTGCAGGCCGTGCCAATCCGCATGTTCTGGACAAGATCACCGTTGATTACTACGGTGCGCCGTCTCCTCTTAATGCTGTAGCGAACATCCAGGTTCCCGAAGCCAGGATGATCACGCTCACACCTTGGGATCCCAAGATGCTCAGAGAGATCGAGCATGCCATCCAGGCTTCAGATCTCGGCATCAATCCCACAAACGACGGTAAGATGATCAGACTCGTTTTCCCTATGCTCACAGAGGAAAGACGTAAGGATCTCGTTAAGCAGGTTAAGGTCTACGGCGACGAGACAAAGGTCGTTATCCGTAACGTACGCCGTGACTCCATCGACAAGATGCGTGCAGCCAACAAGAAGAAGGAACTCACCGACGATTCCCTCAAGGAATTTGAAGAGAAGATCCAGAAGATCACCGATAAGTTCACCGCAGAGGTCGACAAGGTCTGCGAGGCTAAAGACAAGGAACTTATGGAAATCTGATAAATGGCCATACTCGGTAATAAACAGGAAAAGACTTATGATACGGGAGACCTTAAGGTCCCCGTATCTTTGGGTGTGATAATGGACGGCAACGGAAGGTGGGCCACAAAAAGACACCTTCCCAGAAGCGCCGGACACAGGGCGGGTGCGGAGAACTTAAAAGAACTTTGCCGCAACTGCGGAAGATACGGAGTTAAGTATCTGACGGTCTATGCGTTCTCCACAGAGAACTGGTCGAGACCTGAAGGTGAGGTCGACCAGCTCATGAAGCTTTTCGTTGAGTTCTTTGACCGTTATGATCCCGAGCTCGCCGAAGAAGGCATAAGGGTAAGGTTCACCGGAGATATAGAAGCGCTTCCCGAGAAGATCAGGGAAGTCTGCAGGACAGGCGAGGAGAGATCCAAGGACCGTCCGAAGATGCAGCTCATCGTTGCGTTCAATTACGGCGGAAGAAGAGAGATCGTATCGAGCTGCCGTAAGATAGCTGAGCAGGTAAAGGCCGGAACGGTCGACCCTGCAGATATCACCGAGCAGATGATCGCCGACAATCTTTATCTTCCCGACGTACCCGATCCTGAGCTCATAATCAGACCGTCGGGAGAACAGAGGATATCGAATTTCCTTTTGTGGGAATGCGCATATTCCGAATTCTGGGTATCAGACGTCCTGTGGCCTGACTTCGGGTATGAGGAACTCACCCAGGCTTTCAGGGATTATGCATTGAGGGACAGACGTTTCGGCGGCCTGTCAAAGAAGGAAAGCAAGAAATAAATTGAGACAGAGGATCATTACAGGCATTATATTTACGGTCTTGGTGCTGTCATTTTTCGTGCCGGCGTATTTTTGGCCTGTAACTGCCGTTGTAATGTCCGTGATTATCGGCGTTTGTGTGTGCATCGAGATGTACAGAGCCCTTAAGCACGGCGGATACAGACCTTCAAGGTCGCTCCTTTGCATCGGCATGGGACTTGCCACACTCGTGATGGTATGCGGACTCGTATTCAACCTCAAGGTCGAGAATACGATGGCGCTCTATCTCATTATCGTATGCATGTATTCCGTCTCCTGCGGCATAAACCTTCCCCTCGTAAGACCGAATGACGACAAGTCATTCCTGAACGGCATGTTCACGGGCGGTATGGTCTTTTATATTTCATTCCCGCTTTTCTGTCTGGACTGTGCCATGCTGTTCCTGCCACACGGATGGTTCTATATGGTGATCGGTCTTTTCGCTCCCTGGGCAACAGATACTTTTGCTTACTTTACGGGTGTTGCTTTCGGCAAGCATAAGATAGTTCCTCACATATCACCAAAAAAGACGTGGGAGGGCTGCATCGGCGGATCGATCTTCTGCGCGGTTGCAGTCACTGTCTATTCATGTCTTGTAATTTATAAGGTCGACAATATCGAGATGGGGATGGTCCGGTACGGGATAATAATGTTCCTTTTGGGGATCCTGATCTCGGTAATGTCGCAGCTCGGCGACTGGTTCTGCTCTGTCATCAAGAGAAGGACCGGCATTAAGGATTTCAGTAACATCTTCCCGGGACACGGCGGAATGCTCGACAGGTTCGACAGTGCTTTCTTTACGCTGCCGACGGCATTGCTCCTTGCATTGATCGCAAATAACCTGTTCTGACGGGAAATCACTTCAACGGAAATCATCACATTAGGAGAGTTAATATGCGCAGATTATCTATATTGGGTTCAACGGGGTCGATAGGAAAACAGACCCTTGAAGTCGTAAGGAACGCGCCTGAGGACTTTACGGTCGAAGCGCTTACCTGCAACAGCGATGCGGATACCCTTTATAGCCAGGTTATCGAGTTCAGACCGAAGGTCTGCTGTGTCGTTGACGAAAAGAAGGCGGCAGAGCTTTCCTCCAGACTTAAGAATGAAGGAATCGATACAGAAGTCCTTTCCGGCAGGGAAGGCAATATCACGGCGGCAACTCTTGATTCCTGTGATACTCTGGTCGGCGCCATCGTAGGTTTTGCAGGCCTGGAGCCCGTATATCATGCCGTGCTGAGCGGCAAGGATATCGCACTTGCAAATAAAGAGACACTGGTCGCGGGCGGAGACATCATAATGCCGCTTATCAGGGAGAAAGGCGTAAAGATGCTCCCCATAGACAGCGAGCATTCGGCGATCTGGCAGTGCCTGAAAGGTGAGAAGAGAGATGATCTAGACAGGATCATGATCACAGCATCAGGCGGACCTTTCAGAGGAATGACAAGAGACAAGCTCGAGAACGTTACCCGTGAAAATGCTCTTCAGCATCCCACATGGAACATGGGCGGAAAGATCACCATCGATTCTTCGACCATGATGAACAAGGGCCTTGAGATAATCGAGGCGCACCACCTTTTCGGCATATCGGTTGACTATATCGATGTCGTCGTTCATCCGCAGAGCGTCATCCATTCGATGATAAAGATGAAGGACGGTTCAGTCCTGGCTCAGATGGGAAGACCTTCTATGATACTTCCCATCGAAGTTGCACTTTATTATCCCGAGAGGGGAACCGCGATAGTCGAAGAATTCGATCCTTTCGATGCGGCTCTGTCGAATCTTACTTTCGAGCGCTGCGACACTGATGTTTTCAGACTGGTCGGACTCGCATATGAGGCCGGACGCAGGGGAGGACTCGTTCCGACAGTCATGAATGCCGCCAACGAATCTGCAGTCAGGGCTTTCCTTGCCGGCAGGATAGGTTTCCTCGACATCGAGAGGACCGTCTTTGAGACCGTCGAAAAGATGGATGCGGTTATTGGAAATACTGAACTTACAATTGATTCTGTCGAGCAGGCCGATACGGATGCAAGAGCGTATGCCGATGAACTGATAGACGGGAAGAGCTGCTCATGAATATAGTCCGCAGTATCATCTTCGTTGTCCTTATGCTCGGAGTGCTCGCCACTCTGCATGAACTCGGACATTTCTGGGTAGCAAAACTCCTTAAGATAAAAGTCTATGAAGTGTCGATATTTGTCGGTCCCAAGCTCCTTAAATGGAGACATAAGGACGTAGACTTCACGATAAGGCTCATCCCCATAGGAGCTTATGTCCGTTTCAACCAGATAGATGAGGAAGGATATGTCGTCGAGAGCGACGATCCGGAACTCCTGGTTAATCAGCCGAGGTTCAAAAGACTCATGGTCTCGCTTGCGGGTCCCATAATGAACCTGATACTCGGTATCTCCATATTCTGCGGCATCTTCTGCGTAACGGGATTTGTCAGCACGGATATCGGCAAGCCCATTGAAGGTGCTCAGACGGGCGTCGTCTCTACTCAGTACACGGCTGGAGACACCATAAAGGCCGTAAACGGTCACAAGGTTTATTCCGCCTACGATCTTTACTACGAGTTTGACGCAGACGATCCGGCTTCCGTAATGACGCTGACGCTCAAGTCAAAAGAGAACGGCTCGACATACGATCTGACACTTACTCCTGTCATCAGGACAAGACCCATGCTGCTCATCACGGTTGAATCGATGTCCACCGAGAATGAGCATAAAGGATGGCTCGTCCATTCCGTAGAGGAAGAGCAGAATAACGGCAACCCCGTGCTTAAGGAAGGCGACTATGTCACGCATATCAACGGCGTTTCCGTTGCCGAGGACGGTTTTGACGAATATCTCTACAGCCTGACGGACGAGGTCCTTACCATAACATATGTAAGAGACGGGAGATCCGAAGATGTCGAGCTTGCACCGAAATATGTCGAATACGCCACATCGAGAGGCATCTCGCTTATCCCTTATTACGTAAATTCCCCCGCAAGATTTTTCGCTGCGTTAGCATATGCGGCCAAAATGCCGGCTTCGATCGGGAATATTACCTTGAGAGGCATCAAAGATATTATCGCCGGAAAGGTAAAAGCATATAATTTGGTATCGGGTCCCATTGGTATTACCACCATGGTCAACGATGTCGTCAGCGAAGAGAAGGACACTGTAGGCGAGAAGATCTATATGCTCATAATGCTGAGCGCTATTATCTCCATCGCACTGGCATTTTCAAATCTTCTTCCCATCCCGGGTCTTGACGGCATACAGATCATCCTGGTAGTCGTCGAGATGGTCATCGGAAGGAAGCTGTCCGAGAAAGCCGAAGGCAGGCTCACCGTGGTCGGATTCGTCCTGATCATACTGCTCCTGTTATGCGCTTTCGTTTCGGATATACTGAGGATCATTTTCGGTTACTGACCGTAGTTTTAGGAGAACAATTATGACGAAGAAAGTCTTGATCGGCAATGTTGAAGTAGGCGGCGGGTCTTCTGTTAAGATCCAGTCGATGAACAATACTGACACCAGAGATGCGAAGGCTACTCTTGCCCAGATCAGAGAGCTTGCCGATCACGGTTGTGACATCACGAGAGTCGCCATTCCCGATATGGAGGCGGCTGAAGCTCTGAAGATTATCACTTCGGAATCTCCGATCCCTGTTGTTGCGGACATCCATTTCGACTACAGACTGGCACTCGCGGCTGCCGGGAACGGTGCTGCGAAGATCAGGATCAATCCCGGTAATATCGGCGGTCCCGAGAAAGTAAAGGCAGTTGCGGATAAATGTAAGGAACGGGGCATCCCGATCCGCGTCGGAGTCAATTCCGGCTCCATATCCCGCGAGATCCTTGCAAAGTACGGAGAGGTCAATGCGGATGCCATGACCGAGAGTGCTTTGGGTGCGGTAAAGCTTTTGGAAGATCAGGATTTTGACGATATCGTAATTTCGATCAAGTCCTCGTCACCCAGACTTACCATCGACACCTACAGGATCCTTGCGAGATCATGCGACTATCCTCTTCATGTCGGCGTTACCGAGGCAGGTACGGTGCGTGAAGGAGCGATCAAGTCGGCAGTCGGAATCGGCGCTCTTCTTGCAGAAGGTATAGGAGACACCATAAGGGTGTCACTTACCGGCAATCCCGTGGACGAAGTGATCACAGCTAAACAGATCCTCAAAGCATTGGATCTCAGAGACGGCGGAATAACTTTTATATCCTGTCCCACTTGCGGGAGGACACAGGTCCCTCTCATAGAACTCGCGGGGCAGATCGAAGCCAAAGTAACCAATCTCCCTTATAACCTTAAGGTTGCCGTAATGGGTTGTGTAGTAAACGGTCCCGGAGAAGCAAGAGAATGCGATATCGGCATCGCAGGCGGAAAGGATGAATTCGTCCTGTTCGAGAAGGGCGAGCCGGTAAGGAAGATCCCGGCATCCACAGCGGTCGAAGAATTTGTAAGGGAAGTGATCAGAGTTGGAGAAGAAAAGAGTAAAGCTACTTGAGCTTTTTAATGTAGATCAGGAGAAGTATAAGGACCTTTGTGATCTTTTTGTCGTAAAGGTAGACATCTATAAGGCAAAATCCGCGATCAACCTGATAATCGAAGGTGCGGATTCGCTGACTTCAAATAACAGTCTCGTCGTATTCGTCGAAGAGCTCGAGCGTGATTTCGGTACAAAGGTAAACCTGACTTTTGCAGGACTGGATTATGTTAATCTTCCTGATATCTGCGAGTTTGTAAATAATCTTGTCTGCTATTACATTGAACGCGACAATACCGGCGGAGTAGCAGATACTGTCGGGTTCATAAGCATTCAGACTGACATAGATTATGACAAGGGCGACATCCTTGCATATCTTACGCATGTCAATATCCCGTCGGGCCTTGAGATGATGCTCAACGACATTGACAGAGAGCAGCTCACGGCTGCCGTAAAGGGCGCAATGGCCATATGTCTCGGCAGCGATATCGGCGGAACCGTAGAGATCACTTCCGTAGAACCTGAATATGCCGGAAATGATATGTCACCGGAAGATATCGTCAGGCTTGCTATTGACGAGGGCAGGCTCGAGACTTTTGACGAATACGTTTCCGAAGATAAGAAGAGCAAGAGAAAAAAGAAAAATGACAAGGATTCTTCTGATGAAAAGGATGCAGAGGCCGGCAAGGATTCCTGGGCTTTCAAGGCCCAGCAGATGAGAAAGGAAGCCCGTCAGGAGGACAAGCAGTCTTTCTACAGGAGACAGGAGAATGCCGAGAACCAGCTCTTCGGCCGCGTAAAGAAAGATGCGGTATTCATGAACATCGCCGATCTGACGATTGGAGATGTCGACGTAAACATCGCCGGCGATATCACTTTCACTGATGATTTCAAGCTTGCCAAGTCAGGCAAGACCGTCATCATAAAGTTTAACTGTCTCGATGCTACAGACGGTATTTCCTGCGTTGCATTCCTTAAGCCCGAGGAAGCCGATCAGTTCCAGAAGGAATACGGCAAGGGCGGGTTCATCGGTATCCAGGGCAACTGTGAGAACGATTCTTACAGCGGCGACAAAGGCATCAAGGTCTCCGGTTTCTTCAAGGCTGAGCGTCCTCCTAAGAGAAAGGACAAGGCCGAGAGGAAGAGAGTCGAACTGCACGTTCACACCAAGATGAGCGAGAGCGACGCGACGACGGATCCTGCCGATCTCATAAAACTCGCGGCTTCATTCGGCCACAGCGCCTGCGCTGTTACCGATCACGGCGTCGTACAGGCTTTCCCGCATGTCTTTGAAAAGGCAAAGGAGATCAACAAATCACGCAAGGACAGCGGAGAAGAGCCCATCAAGTGCATACTCGGATGCGAAGGTTATCTTGTTGAAGACGGTCCGACCGTTTTTTACAATCTTCCTTACGATGTCAAGAATGACAAGATCAAGCCTTCTGATGTCGATGATGACGCTTCACTGAATTTCATTCAGAAACCGAAAGCTGTAGGTTCTTTTGTTTCCATTGTTATTAAGCGGAATGGTGACGATGCCCTTAAGGACACGTTTACCACCGTATGCGCATCCAAGTTCAGACTTAAGGGATACAAGGCCGTTAAGCCTGAAGAAGAGGGCGAATCCGATCAGGATGCAATGGAGTTCGCATCTCACGATATCGATAAGTCGCTTTGGTCTCCCGAAGAGATACCGGACAGCCTGAGCGATGAGAACATTGCCGTCAAGCCCAGAGATCCGCATGCGCTTCTCGGTAAGGCCGTAAATGTCGATCTCGACATTACCGGTGAATATGCAGACGGTGAAGACGAGGTCATTCCTGAGGAACTGATCTTTGAGCATGTTGCCGATTTCCATGCTGAATTCGACGACGTCATCTATCCGGGTTCAGGTGAGCCCTGCGATTCTTATTTCGCAATGGGAGAGCTCCTGGAATTCATCGGCGATTCATATGTTACGGGTCCCGACATCTTTACGACGCTCTCTTTCCTCAGACGCGCCGGCTACGGCATCAACATCGAAGATCACGTCTACTACAGACATAAGTTCCTCATGCCTGCAACATCTGATGAAGATATTCTGGAGACATTCTATAAGGACGAATTTAAGAGTGTTGATGAAGCATTGGGAAGCAAGGGTGCTGATTTCACATATGAGCCTCAGGGCGGAGAGTTTGACGATATGTTCTCCGCATGCTACAAGTCGGCATCTCTTCTCGTATCCTGCCTTAAGGATGCAGGCTCTGTTGATGCGCTTAAGATCAACTATTCCGTCGGTCACTATACGCCCGAGCGGATAAAGTCGACAAAGAAGATAGGCGAGATGCCGGAATCGCCCATGTATCACATTATCTATCTTGCGCGTTCGAATATGGGTCTTTATAACCTTTACCGCATCGTATCCGAATCGCAGATCCACTATTATTCCAGAAGACCGAGGACTCCCAAAAGCCTTCTGAAGTATTTCAAGTCCGGCATCATCGTAGGCGGTGCCTGCGAAAGAGGCGAGATCTACCGCTATGTGATCTCTTCATATAAGAAACTCGGCAAGGACAGGAATGCGACAAGGGAATTCCTTAAGACAGACACTGAGTTCCAAAAGATACTGAATCTCTACGATTACGTGGAGATCCAGCCGCTCTGCAACAACATGTTCATTACAAGACAGGATCCTGCCAAATCTGACACCGGTCCGGTCGCGATGAACGAAGCTGACATTCAGGTCATCAATGAACTTCTGGTCGAGACGGCTGACGATCACGGCATGATGTGCTGTGCCACTACAGACTCCCATTTCCTTAATAAGGAAGACGGTATCTACAGAAAATACCTGCTCATGAGCATGGGATTCGACGATGCTGAGATGCAGAGCGATCTGTATTTCAGGACTACCGATGAGATGCTCGCCGAGTTCTCGTATCTCGGTAAGGAAAAGGCCGAAGAAGTCGTCATTGACAATACGAATAAGGTAGCCGATCTTATCGAGTTCGGCATCAAGCCTTTCCCTGACGGATCTTATCCTCCGCAGATTGCGAGGGCAGCTGCCGACGTAAGAGACATTGCTTATACAAGAGCTAACAGGATGTACCGCCATAACGGAGTTCTTAACGAAGTCGTTAAGGCGAGACTCGACAGAGAGCTTGAATCCATAATCGGTAACGGTTATGCGATCATGTACTACATCGCATACAGACTCGTTAAGAAATCCAATAACGACGGATACGTAGTAGGTTCGAGAGGATCGGTAGGTTCTTCATTTGCCGCCACCATGTGCGGTATCTCTGAAGTTAATCCGCTGCCTCCGCATTACAGATGTCCTAAGTGTAATTATGCCGAGTTCGATAACACGGGCGTATACGGATCAGGTTACGATCTGCCCCCGAAGAATTGTCCGGAGTGCGGCGAGAAGCTCATTCCTGACGGACAGGATATTCCTTTCGAGACATTCCTCGGATTCAAGGGCGACAAGCAGCCTGATATCGACCTTAACTTCTCGGGCGAATACCAGCCGAGAGCTCATGCATATGTCGGCGTGCTCTTCGGAGGTACGCACACGTTCAAGGCAGGTACGATAGGCGCTTATCAGGATAAGAATGCTTACGGCATCTGCCGCAAGATACTTGATGAGCGCGGGGAGAAGTACACCCAGGCGCATCTTGCTTATATGTCCAGAGACATCATCGGTGTAAAGAGGACCACATCTCAGCACCCCGGCGGAATCGTCGTTATCGCGAAGGAAATGGACATTTACGAGTTTACTCCGATCCAGTTCCCGGCAAACAAGACAGACTGCGGCATCATAACGACGCACTTCGACTTCCGTGCGATGCATGACACTATCCTCAAGCTCGACATCTTAGGTCATGCCGATCCTACGGTGTTGAGAATGTTAAGTGACATCACGGGAGTAACCATAACCGACATACCGATCCCTGATGAGAAGGTTATGAGCCTTCTTGTCGGTACTGATGCTCTTGGATTCCCGATAGAGGCTACCGATGCAGGATCAGCCACCTTGGGTCTTTCGGAGCTCGGCACTAACATGGCCAGAGGAATGATCAAGGAAACGAAGCCGACTAGGTTCTACGATCTTGTACAGCTCATGGGTCTTTCGCACGGTACCGACGTATGGACCGGCAATGCCCAGGATCTTATCAGGAACGGTATATGTGACCTTAATTCGGTAATCGGATGCCGTGACTCCATCATGACAAGCCTGATCTACTGGGGTCTTCCCAATAAAGATGCCTTCGATATCATGGAAGGTGTACGTAAGGGTAAAGTAGCCGCAGGAAAGATCGCTAAATGGCCTGAGTATGTACAGGAGATGAAAGACTGCGGAGTTCCTGACTGGTATATCGAATCCTGCCAGAAGATCAAGTACATGTTCCCGAAGGCACATGCTGCAGCGTATGCAATATCGACATTGAGAGTAGCCTGGTTTAAGGTCTACTATCCTGAGGAATACTATTGTTCATTCTTTACCAACAGAGGTGAAGGTCTGTTTGATGCCGAGCAGATGTGCAACGGACCCGAGAGGGTAAAGAAGAGACGTATAGAACTCGCTGATGAGATGCACGAGAAGGGAGACCCCAATACCAAGCTCAAATACTATTTCTACGAGCTTATCGAGGAGATGTATGCGAGAGGCATAACCTTTGCGCCCATTACTCTCGAGGATTCACTCGGCACGAAGTTCGCGAAGGCCGGTCCCAAGAAGATCAGACCTCCGTTCTGTGCCATCAGCAGCGTATCGCCCGCCAACGGTGAAGCGATCGAGAAGGCTAGAAAAGACGGTCCGTTCAAGAACCGTGACGAGTTCATGAGAAGGACAGGCGTCGGACAGTCAGTAACGCAGAAACTCCTGGATTACGGCGGTATACTTGATGATCTGCCAGAAAGCGCTCAGATCGATTTCTTTGACCTGCTCGGCGGCAACGACGGCAATAAAGACGACGGTAATAACGGCGGCAACGGCGGCGGTTTCGGAGGGTAATGCATGTATTGCGGAGTTATCCTCAGAGGTGCCGTAAGGCAGACTGACAGACTCTATACCTATCATGTGCCCGAAGAACTGGAAGGTTCCGTTCTTCCGGGATCGATGGTATCCGTTCCTTTCGGAATGGGGGATACTCAGAAGACCGCAGTTGTAATCGAACTGAAGGATTCATTTGACGGAGATATAGCGAAGATAAAGGACATCGGTTCGCTGATGTCCTCTCTTCCCGTGCTTAACGGTGATCAGATCGCCATGATCGGCAATATCAGCGAGAGGTTTAACTGCACCAGAGGCGAAGTGGTAGAACTCATGGTGCCTTCATGTGTCGTTAATCATAAAGATCCCATGGAAGTTTTTGTTGAGCTCATTTCAGAGCAGACAGCAAATGACGTTCTCGACAGCGAGAAGCTCAGATCAGCCGCGCATATAAATATCCTCGAGTATCTTCTTGAGCGCGGAAAGTGTACGAGAAAGGAACTCATGACTTCATTGTCATGTTCTGCAGCTCAGGTAAAAGCACTTGAGGACAAAGGTCTTGTAAGACTCGTGAAGGAGACAGCGGAAGAAGATGCTTCTGCTGTGGCAGAAGATGAGGTGCTCCAGGATAAATTTACCGAAGAATATGATCTTGCTCCCGAGCAGCAGGAAGCGGTCGATGAGATTTGTAAAGGCATTGACAGCAGGACTGCCGGTACTTTTCTGCTCTTCGGCATCACCGGAAGCGGAAAGACCGAAGTTTATCTCAATTGTGCGAAGAAGGTAATAGCTGACGGCGGAAGTGTCATATATCTCGTGCCCGAGATATCACTGACACCACAGACCATCAACTGGATAAAGGGAAGACTCGGTGACAGTGTTGCGGTGCTCCACAGCAGGCTGACCGACAAACAGCGCTACGAGCAGTGGAACAACATCAGGACGGGCAGAGCAAAGGTTATAGTCGGCCCGAGGAGCGGAGTCTTTGCTCCGGCGGTAGATCTCAGGCTGATAATACTGGACGAGGAACACGACAGTTCATATAAGTCTGAATCGCATCCAAGGTATTCCGCAAAGGATATCGCAAGGCTCAGGTCTCAGAAGACAGGATGTACGGTCGTTCTGGGTTCCGCCACACCTTCCGTTGAAAGTTTCTATGCCGCCCGGAAAAATGCATATAAATTACTTGAACTTAAGAACAGGGCAAGGCAGGAAGCTGTTCTGCCCGAGATAATACCTGTCGACATGAAAGAGCAGATAAAACTCGGAAGCGGGGATATGCTGTCTCTTCCTTTGAGGCAGGCGATGTCTGTCGCGTTTTCCGAGAACAAGCAGGCCATACTGCTGCTCAACAGGAGGGGCTTTTCGAGAACTCTCATATGTGAAGACTGCGGTGAGCCGGTCACTTGCAAGAATTGCTCCGTTGCCATGACACTGCACAACAGCAGGCGCAACGGCACGCAGAGCCTTATATGTCATTACTGCGGATATATGCTTCCGTCCTATGAGGCGAGGTGCTCTTACTGTGGCGGCAATCATTTTACGAAGGCGGGATTCGGTACTCAGCAGCTTGAGGAATTCCTCCATCAGGTGTTCCCGCATGAGAAGGTCTTAAGGATGGACCAGGATTCCACCATGACTCCCGGCGCGCACAAGGAGATAATCGAGAAGTTTGCGAATAAAGAGGCTTCGATACTTATAGGCACCCAGATGATCGCCAAGGGTCTGGATTTCCCTGACTGCACGGTGGTAGGTGTTTTAGGTGCCGATCTGATGCTGGCCTCATCGTCATTTAAGGCTTCGGAAAGAGCGTTCCAGCTGATAACGCAGGCTGCGGGAAGAGCCGGCAGGGGAGATCATCCGGGTAAAGTTTTCATTCAGAGCTACAGACCGGATCAGCCTCTGTTCAGATTCGCATGCTCTCAGGATTACAGGGCTTTCTACGATCAGGAGATAGAGTACAGGAAAAAGCTCAATCTTCCTCCGTTTAAAGCGGTGGGTGAGATAGTGCTCTCGCTTACCGATGAGGACAAGCTCATCCAACGGGCAAATATACTTGCCAAGTATCTTAACGATTTTCTTTCATTTCAGGATCCGAAATACCAGTTTGAAGTGTATGGACCGATACCCTGTGTTATTTACGAGCTGAGGGGACGGTACAGAATGTCTTTTGTTATCAAGTCGGTAAACAAATCCGCCATAAACAGCGTGTTCAAAAGGCTCATTGCTGACTTCGACCATGTGAAGTATCCGATGTCCTTCGATAACGATCCCCAGGAAGGTTAAATTCCTTTGATTGTGCGCTGTGGAAGTACAATTGTGCACCCCAGAAGTATAAATTGACTATTAATAATATTAGGTGTTAAAATCCATTAGTCAAAATAGGTTTTAGGGTTAAAACTCGTATTTTTGTTAATCTTTCACTAGGAGGCATATATATGTCCAAGCCTGTATTTGTAGGTGCCGGTGTTGCCATCGTTACTCCTTTCTTTGAGGATGGCGGGATTAATTTCGATGAGCTCGGACGCCTTATCGAATTCCAGATAGCGCAGGGCATCGATTCCATAATCATCTGTGGTTCGACCGGCGAAGCTGCCACCATGACAGAAGAAGAGCACGTTGAAGCTATCAAGTTTGCTGTTGATACAGTTGCCGGAAGAGTTCCCGTTATCGCAGGAACAGGTTCCAACGATACCGCATTCGGCGTTTCTCTTACTAAAACGGCATATGAGCTCGGCGCTGATGCTGCATTACTCGTAACGCCTTATTACAACAAGTGCACACAGGAAGGACTTTTCCGTCACTACGCAAAGATCGCGGAGGCGGTTCCCGAGCTTCCCATCATACTTTATAACGTTCCTTCAAGAACAAACGTAAACATCGGACCTGAACTCCTCAAGAGGCTTTCCATTTACGAGAATATCGTAGGCGTCAAGGAGTGCAATTTCGGTCAGGTTCCCGAGATCTACAGCCTGTGCGGAGACAGATATGCGCTCTATTCAGGTGAGGACGGACTTGCTGTTCCGATGCTCTCACTCGGCGCAAAGGGTGTTATCTCAGTTATCGCCAACATCATGCCTAAGGAAACATCCAAGATGATCCACGATTACATCGACGGAAACACCGAAGAGGCAAGAAATGCCCAGATCGGTTTCATTCCGCTCGTTAAGGCTATGTTCTGCGAAGTAAACCCGATCCCCGTCAAGGAAGCAATGAATATCCTCGGCTGGAATGCAGGTCCCTGCAGACTTCCTCTCTGTGAGATGAGCAAGGCAAATCACGATAAGGTCGTTGAGGTGCTCAAGCAGTATGACACTTCAGCCATGGCAGATTTTCTCGCAAAGTAAGAACGATAAGGAACAGGAGTGGAAAAATGGTCAATATCTTTCTAAACGGTTGTTGCGGCAGAATGGGCAAAGCCATTGCCGAGCTCTGTTATAACAATCCTGATTACAGGATCGTTGCCGGCGGAGACATTATCTCCAATGACAGCTACGATTTCCCGGTCTATACGAGCCTTAACGAATGCACAGAGGATTTCGATGTTATCATCGACTTTTCTAATGCAAAAGCGGTTCCCACGATCCTTGAGTTTGCTTTAACACGCAATAAGCCTTTTATATGCTGCACGACGGCGCTTTCTGACGAGACTGTCGCAAGCATCCTTGAAGCTTCGGAGAAGATCGCTGTATTCAAGTCCGCAAACATGAGCCTCGGCATCAACCTTATGGTCGAGCTCTGCAAGAAGGCTACGAAGATCCTTTATCCCGAATTTGACATCGAGATCGTTGAAGCTCATCACAACAGAAAGCTCGACGCACCTTCAGGCACTGCCATGATGATAGCTTCCGCCATCGATCAGGAGATCCCCGACACTGTTGAATATGTCTATGACAGACACAGTGTCAACAAGGCCAGAGCAAAGAATGAGATCGGCATCTCTTCCATCAGGGGCGGCAATATTGTCGGTGAACACAGTGCAATGTTCATCAGTGATGAGGAGATCCTTACGATCAGCCACAGCGCACAGACAAGAGAAGTCTTCGCCAAGGGCGCTCTTACTGCCGCAAAGTTTATGGCAGGCAAAGAGAAGGGTTATTTCACGATGTCTGATGTAATAGCTCGATATACAGATATTTAATTTTGGAGGAAATATAAATGTTTTATTTTGATGATGCAGGAACCATGAGTATGTTCGGAGCTCCGGGCGAGATGATGGGATCTGTTGCTTCCTTAGGTCTTCTTTTGATCATGTTCGTGGTCTTTTACTTTGTGCTTATCAGACCTCAGCGTAAAAAGGACAAGGAACTCAAGGAACAGATGAGCAAGCTCTCTGTCGGCGATAAGGTAGTTACTATCGGCGGTCTTGTCGGTTTTGTGGCCAATATCAAGGGAGATGAGGTCACTATCTCGACTTCGGCTGCAAATTCTCTTGTAACTTTCACGAAAAGTGCTATACAAACAGTAATCAAGCGTGACCAGCTCAATCCTGACGGATCCATCAAGAAGGTTGAGCAGCCTGAGAAGACCGGCCTTTTCGGCAAGAAGAAGGATAAGAAAGAAGACTGAGCTTTTTTATCGGCTATCACTAAAGGCCCGGATAATCACCGGGCTTTTATTTTATCAGAGGCGAACATGGGACTGATACCTGAAAGTGTTATAGATGAAGTGCTTACCAGGGCAGATATCGAATCTGTCGTAGGCCGCTATGTGCAGCTCAAGCGTTCCGGCTCAAATCTCTGGGGACTCTGTCCTTTTCATTCTGAGAAGACGCCGTCATTCTCAGTCCATCCCGGAAAGAGCATCTATCACTGTTTTGGATGCGGCAAGGGCGGAAATGCCATCAACTTCATCATGGAGATAGAGCATCTGAGCTATCCCGAAGCCATCAGGCATCTGGCAGGCATCTACGGTGTCGATATCCCGGAGACGGGATATTCCGGCGAGAGCATCCAAAAGGAAGAAAAGAACAGGGTAAAGGATATCCTCAAGGAGGCCGCGAAGTTCTACTATAAGTCTTTCAACGATCCTCAGATCGGTGTTCCCGCCAGGGAATATGCCGCAAAGCGGGGCCTTTCCAAACAGACCCTGGATAACTTCGGTATAGGTTATTCGCCCATGGCCAGATCGGCCCTCTACGATATTCTTAAGCAGAAGGGCTATAATGACGAGGAACTCCTGAAGTCAGGCATCTTTGCCGTATCACCCAAGAACAACAAACCTTATGATCTTTTCCGCGGAAGGCTGATGTTCCCGATATTCGATACTTTCGGTACGATAATAGCCTTCGGCGGAAGAGCTTTGGGGGATGAGAAACCCAAGTATATCAATTCGCCCGATTCACTCGTTTACAATAAACAGAACCATCTCTATGCGATGAACTTCGCCAGGAAGGAACAGTCCAAGCAGCTCATCGTGGTTGAAGGTTATATGGACGCCATCGCGATGCATGCGGCAGGATTCAGGAATACCGTGGCCGCTCTCGGTACGTCATTTACAGACAGCCAGCTCAAGCTCTGCAGCAGATTCGCCGAGGAAGTCGTCTTCTTTTTCGATGCCGACAATGCCGGACAGAAGGCTGCTCTGAGAGCTGTCAAGATGATGATGGAATACTTAAGAAAACTTACGGGGATCAATATCCGCATCAGGATAGCAAAGGTCCCTGACGGTAAAGACCCGGATGAATACATTAGGACAAATGGCGCCGACAAGTTCAAGGAAGTCGTCAAAAATGCCCTTTATGTCGAAGACTATCTTTTGGAGAGAGCCAAAAACGACAATACCGATCCCGAGACGGGCATTCTCGACAGGGGCAGGTATCAGGAGGATATCTGTCTTTACGGTTCATGGATGAACGATGACATCAAACGCTCCAGGATGGCCGGTATCGCGGCTCCGCTGCTCGGTGCATCTCCGGATGCCGTCATCAGCCAGATGCAGAAATACAGCATGATCGAAGACAAGAAGCAGCAGCTTGCAACTTCCAGGGCGCTTGAACGCGAGAGAAGGGAAGACATGAGCAGGAGGAACAGCGCTCAGGATTTCGAGACTGATCCCGATATGCCCGAACCGCCTCCGGAACAGAATGAAGATACAACTCCCGATGAGCAACCTGCCTTCAAGAAGGTAAATGATACCGCCACAAAAGAAGAGCTAGATCTTTTCGCATATGCGCTTTCTTTGGGTACGGCACTGGCAAAGAGCGAGAAGATCGAGAAGACTGATATCATAAGACCTGACGATTTCTCGGGTGATACCTTAAGGGAACTGGTCAGGATATTCCTCAATATCTACGACGGTAAGAACGAGAAGATATTTGCCAGGATGAACGATTATTTCACGAGGCTCACGATAAACGGTCTGCCTGCCGAGAGCGTTATGCTGAAGGCTGTCGAAAATGCCGACAGGAGCGCAAATGTCCTCATCAAGACCGATATGTATCTTATGCTCCTGTTCAAGGTCAGGTCATCTGTTCTCTCCAGAGAAGAGGAAAGACTCATGGATATGCGTGCTGCTGCCGGACCTGAGGAAAAGAAGAAGATCGATCAGGCCATAAGAAAGCTGATCGAATACAAGGATTCATTAAGAAAGAGGATCGGAGAACTCTGATGCAGGAACTTACCGTCAGACTGGAGATGGTCTATAAGCAGGTAAGATCTGCCGTAAGCGAGCCCGGTTCCGCGAGGGTGATAGACGTCGGTTCGGATCACGGATATCTCGCGCTCAGGTGTCTTGATACATCCCTTGTCAGCTCTGCCGTATGCACGGAGATACATAAAGCCCCTGCCAAAAGATCGGAGACAGCGCTTATCCTGGCCGGATATAAGGAAAGGTCCGAAGTATTTGTTACTGACGGCCTTAACGGTGTCCCGTTAATGGAAGGCGATATAGTCGTCATAGCCGGAATGGGCGGTCTTAACATAATCGATATCGTTACAAGAGCGCTCAAGGATAATGGATCTGAGGTTATGAAGAAGGTGACTTTCGTTCTCCAGCCCCAGAAATCTAATGATGCAGTCAGGAAATTTCTTGCGGAGACCGGTTTTACATATCAGGATGAAAGTGTTTGTTGCGACAGGGATATATTCTATAATTGCATGCGGGTAACGTATAAGGGTGATAGTTATTCTTTAACGGATGAGGAAGCCTGTTACGGGCCCGTGCTCCTGGAAAGATATAATGAAGGAGATAAAGAGGTGATCGCTTATTTCGCGCATCTCGATGAGATATTCGAGATCAGGCAGAGAAGCAATCACGTTGTAAAATCTGCATTGGAGGCGAGAAAGAAAAATGAAGGTAAATGATATCGAGATGTTCCTGAACGAGGTCTTCCCGAAAGAGAATGCGATGAGTTACGACAACACAGGTCTTATCGCAGGCGACAGGGAAAAGATCGTGTCGGCAGTTGTTTTGTCTCTTGATCTTACGGCAAAGGCGATAGAGACTGCGAAAAATGCCGGTGCCAACCTGATAATCACACATCACCCGATCATTTTCAGCGGCATTAAGACCCTTACTTTGGATGATGCCACGGGCAGGACTCTGGCAAATCTGGTCAAATCAGGTATCTCGGTCATAAGCTGTCACACGAATCTCGACATGACAAATGAATTCGGTAATCTCGCCATAGCCGATAAGCTCGAAGCGGAAAATCCCAAGTCCGTTGAAGGCGTTGAGTGCGGTGTTGTATATGATATAGTCACAATAGATCTCATGACACTAAGGGAATACTGCAGGTTTGTTGCAGAAAAGCTCGGCTCGAGCGGCATTATCACGATCAATAATCCCGAAAACATTGTCAGGCGGGTATTTGTTCAGGGAGGTGCCTTTGACGAGGATTCCATCCCGGGTGTGATCAAGTGCGGAGCTGATACTGTCGTATCCGGCGAGATAAAGCATCATGTATGTGTTGCATTGGAACAGATGGGGATCAATACTGTCATAGCCGGACATTCGGCAACGGAGCAGGCATATCTTCCCAAGTTAAGGCAATTGCTCTCGGAAAAGTATCCGGGCATAGAATTTACTGTGAATTATAACAATGAAGTTCCGTCTATACTTTAAACGCTTTTATTATTAAAATAATGATGTTTTTCGGGCAGACCGAGACGATCGCGGGCGCCAGGTGAGCGAAAGCTCGGCGCATGAGGAAAGTCCGGGCTCCACAGGACAGGATGCCGGGCAGTTCCCGGTGAAGGCAACTTTAAGGAAAGTGCAACAGAAAAGAAAA
>CAMVGO010000045.1 GCA_947167045.1 uncultured Clostridia bacterium | reverse complement strand
TGATATATTCATTTCGGAGATTTATAAATATCAGTCACAAGCTGGTAAATAGCCACTGATTAAATAACCGGCATCTCAACCTTTGAATGCGGATTGATAGTATAATATCAGCATAAGACAAGACTGCGCGAGGTACGGATATGTTCATCAATAAACTCAACCAGTTATATAAGCCCAAAAGGGTCATGTATTATGTTGACGCAGACGAGGATGCTGTCGCGGCTTTTTACGGCGGCAGGATTCCGGAGGAAGTCGGACGTTATGCCAACAGGTTCGGCACTTACGATTATCCCGGACTCTTTTATGTGAAGTCTCTCGGAAAGCCGGTTATCGGCATCGAATTCAGGACTGAAGATGAGAACGTTGATTATCCTGAAGATCTTAAGTCGGTCGTACTGGATGAAGCGTTTTTCTATTCGATAGAGATCGATAATGACATCGAGGTCAGCATCGGTTCGATAAACGACATGTTCAAAAAGATCAGGGAAGACGATGATGCCCACAGGAATTACTGCGACCTGTCGGTCAGGGAAGATCCTGAGGTCATAAGCATTTTCTTGAGCGGCAAGAAAATCAGGATCCTCTACGAGATGCAGGTCGACACGGATCATGCCGCGGAGATCATAAGAGACGAATACGACGCTTTCGGGAAGAAGGAACTCTATACCAAGGCATTCATCGACCCGATCACGGGACACTACAACTGGAATCATCTTGTGCCTTTCCTGGAGATGCCCATGGACTACGGCATCAGGGATTACGCGTTCGTGCATTTCGATATCAAGGAATTCAGGGTCATCAACGAAGTCTATGGCCACATAGCGGCCAACAAGGTACTGAGCAATGTCGTAAAGGCGATGAACGGATCTGACTTCGTCTATACCAGCGCCAGATGCCACAACGACAATTTCGCGATGATGATCAAGGACATGCCTGAAGATCAGATGATCGCAAGGCTCACGGAGTTTTTCGAAGCCTTATCACACCTGGAAGAGGATCCGAATTACAAGATCTACTACAGATGCGGCGTCGTTCCGATGCAAAGATCGATCCTCTCGGGCAACAGAGTCGCCGATGCCGGCAAGCTCGCCCAGAAGCTCGGCACGAATCACAACAAGACAGACATTGTAATCTTTACGGACAGGATGCACGAAGACATCCTTTGGGGCAACTATATCAAGGCTTATCTCGATACGGCCGTTGAGAACGATGAGTTCGTCGTTTACCTGCAGCCGAAATTCGACATCAAGACCGAGAAGATCAAGGGCGCCGAGGCTCTGATCAGGTGGAATTACAAGAAGAAGGAATTCCTCTATCCCGGCAAATTCATTCCGTTCTTCGAGCGCGACGGATCGATCGGCAAGATCGATGATATCGTGCTTAAGAAGGTCTGCATGACTTTCGAAAAGTGGAGAAAGGAAGGCAGGATACTCTACCCCGTATCAGTCAACCTCTCGCGCGAGCGTCTCTACGATGAGAACCTCGTCGATCACCTGACGGAGATCGTCGATTCATATAACGTCTACCACGACCTTATCGATTTCGAGCTTACCGAGAGCGCGTCTTACGATAACACCGAGCAGATGATCCATGTGCTGAACGAGCTTAGGGACAGGGGATTCCACATCTCGATGGATGACTTCGGAACAGGTTATTCCTCGTTCTCTCTCCTTACGCAGATGCCTCTTGATACGCTGAAGATCGACAAGAGTTTTGTTGATAAAGTTGGCGTCGAAAACATGATCGCAAAAGACGTCTCCGTAATAAGGCATATCATATCCCTTGCAAAGGAACTGGGCTTCACGTGTCTGGCCGAAGGTGCCGAGAGCAAGCGCCAGATAGATGAATTAAGATCTTTGGGATGCGACGTAATCCAGGGCTACTATTACAGTAAGCCCGTTTCAATCGAAGAATACGAGAATAAGTATCTGAACTGAAAGATCTGCTTTTAACCTTTCGACAGATATTCGTCGATGCCCTTAGCTGCGGATTTGCCGGCGCCCATGGCGAGGATTACCGTTGCAGCCCCCGTTACCGCATCGCCGCCTGCAAAGACGCCTTCGCGGGTGGTCATTTCGGACTCATTGACGATGATGCCGCCGCGCTTGTTGGTCTCAAGGCCTTCGGTGGTCGTCTTGATCAGCGGGTTGGGAGAAGTTCCAAGGGACATGATCACAGCGTCGCACTCGATCGTGAATTCCGAGCCCTCAACAGGGACAGGGGATCTTCTGCCTGAAGCATCAGGTTCTCCGAGTTCCATGCGGATGCATTTGCAGCCGGTTACCCAGCCGTTCTCATCGGCCAGTATCTCAACAGGGTTGGTGAGAAGATCGAAGATTATGCCTTCTTCTTTTGCGTGATGGACTTCTTCCACACGTGCGGGAAGCTCGGCTTCGGAACGGCGGTATACAACGTGGACCTCAGCTCCGAGACGTCTTGCCGTACGTGCCGCATCCATTGCGACGTTGCCGCCGCCCACTATGACGGCTTTCTTCGCTCTCATGATAGGCGTTCTGGAGTCTTCCGAGAAAGCGCCCATGAGGTTAGACCTTGTCAGATATTCGTTGGCGGAGAAAACACCGAGTGACTGCTCGCCGGGTATGTTCATGAAGCGGGGAAGACCTGCGCCCGAACCGATGAACACGGCAGAGAAGCCTTCTTTCTCGAAAAGATCGTCGATAGTCAGGGCGCGTCCGATGACAGCATCGGTGATGATCTCCACACCGAGGCTCTTAACATTCTCTATTTCTTTTGCAACGACCTTCTCCTTCGGGAGACGGAATTCAGGGATGCCGTATACGAGCACTCCGCCTGCTTTGTGCAGAGCTTCGAAGATGGTTACGTCATAACCCATCTTCGCAAGGTCGCCCGCACAGGTAAGTCCTGAAGGACCAGCTCCGATAACAGCGACTTTCTTGCCTTTTTTGACCAGACCGTCGGGGAGATGCGGCTTTATGCCCATTTCCTTTGCTGTGTCGGCAACGAATCTTTCGAGACGTCCGATGGATACAGCCTCACCCTTGACGCCTCTGATACACTGGGCTTCGCACTGGGTTTCCTGGGGGCAGACGCGTCCGCATACGGCGGGAAGGGAAGAAGAAAGCGAGATGACTTCGTAAGCGCCTTCGACATCTCCCTCCTTGAGCTTTGCGATAAAGCCGGGGATGTTTATGGAGACGGGGCATCCCTGCATGCAGCGGGCGTTCTTGCAGCCTAAGCAACGTGACGCCTCGAGCACTGCTTCCTCCTTAGTGTAGCCTAAGTTGACTTCATCGAAGTTTGTTGCGCGTATATTCGGATCCTGTTCTGATACCGGTACTTTCTTTAATACATCTGTTTCCATATCGTTTTCTCCTGTCATCTCGAAAACATTACGAGCAAACGCCGCAGTTTCCGCTGTGCGTATCGCCTTCGGCAAGCCTCAGCATGAGCTCGCCCTCCTGTGTCTTGTAAAGGCGCGAACGCTGCATTGCCTGATCGAAATCGACTTCCCATCCGTCGAACTCAGGGCCGTCGACACAGGCGAACTTCACCTGACCTCCGACAAGGAGCCTGCACGCACCGCACATTCCGGTGCCGTCTACCATGATCGTATTCATGGAGACGACAGTCTTTATGCCCAGCTTCTTTGTGAGCTGGCATGCGAATTTCATCATGATCATGGGTCCGATCACGACGCAGTGGTCGTAGTGTTTGCCTTCGTCCCAGAGCTGCTGGAGTGCTACGCAGACATTTCCGTGGATCCCGTATGAACCGTCATCGGTCGCGAAATAAAGGTTTTCGCAGACGGCTTTCATCTCGTCTTCAAGTATCAGGAGATCCTTTGTCCTGGCGCCCTGGATGCAGTCGACGGCGACACCGTTATCGTGCAGCCACTTGAGCTGGTTATAGCAGGGAGCCGTGCCGACGCCTCCCGCGATGAAAAGTATCTTCTTTGCCTTAAGCTCATCCAAAGGAAGATCGCAGAGGTCCGAAGGATTGCCCAGAGGACCTACGACATCCGCAAAACTATCGCCCTCGTTAAGCCTGCTCATGCGCTCGGTCTCGGCACCAACAGTTTGGAAAACGATGGTTATGAGTCCGTTTTCGCGGTCGTAATCACATACCGTGAGAGGGATCCTCTCGCCGTCTTTATCGACTCTTACGATAAGAAACTGGCCCGGCATCGCCTTTCCCGCAACGAGCGGGGCATAGATATCCATGCGCCAGACCTTCGGACCCAGCAGTGTCTTTGTCTTTATCTCGAACATATATCCCATTCCTCCTGAGGACTAGTATATGGTTGTTTCCTGTTTCCGATCCACGGGTTAGACATATAGTAACATACTACAATACAAGTTGTAATCGGTTTAGAAAATTTAATGTTTTTTCTATTTTATTCAAAAGAAAAAGATTATCAAATGCAGACCGGCTCAATGATGCGGCAATCCCGTTTTTCGGAAAGGTGATAAAATATTAAGAATAAAGTCTTACGGAATAAGGCGGTAAGAGGAGGACATCGGATGTATTGGTATATGGGAGATTACAGCGGACTGTTCTATATACTGGCGATAGGCATCATGATATGGAGCCTGATCGTCAGGGGCAGGCTCAACAGGCTTGTCAAAAAGTACGGTGATGTTCCGGTATCGAGCAGGAAGGACGCAAACACATGCGTTAATGAGATGCTCCGCGCTAATGAAGTATACGGAGTTACGATAGGTCACATCCCCGGTGAGCTGACGGATAACTTCAATCCGAAAGAGGAAGTTATCAATCTGTCCGACACATGCTACGGCAGGAACTCTATCACGGCGGTTGCCGTTGCCGCACACGAATGCGGACACGCCTGCCAGGCCGCATCGGGAATGATGCTCTATAAGATACGTCAGATAATCGCTCCGGCGGCAGGATTTACTTCAAAGGTAAGCGTATGGATAGCGATAATCGGCGTTCTTATCATGTATGCGGCGAGAACTTACGAGATGTCTGACATCGGTTACTGGATCAGCACAATAGGCATTGTTCTCTATTCGGTTGTATTTCTGTTCTATCTTGTAACGCTGCCAATAGAGCGCAATGCGAGCAGGAGAGGCCTTAAGGCGATGAAGGAACTCGGCTGGGTATCCGACAGCCAGCTTGGTGCGGCAAAGAAAGTGCTCTGGGCTGCCGGCGACACATATGCGGTAGCACTCGCCAGCTCGGCACTTACACTGTTAAGGCTCCTGCTTATGAGAGGAAGACGCAGAAGATAAAAGGAGGACCACAATATGGCTCAGCTCAAGCCCGAGAAGATAGCCTTTATAAGCTCCATCGGAGGAGGCGTTCAGATTGCGGGATTTTTCTATCCGTCATCAGCGCCCGAGATAAAGGGGGTCGTGCAGATCTGCCACGGAATGGCTGAGTACATAGCGCGGTACGAGGAGATGATCGCCCGCTTCAACGAGGCTGGATACCACGTCTGCGGAATGGACATGCCCGGACACGGAACCACATATGAGATCAACAAGGATAAGGGCCTCCCGAAAGGGTATTTCGGAGGCGTCAAAAACTCGTGGCAGGTACTTCTCACGGACGTCATGGGTTTTCATGAATATGCCGAAAAGCGTTTCGGCAGGGACGGCCTCAAGTACATCCTTTACGGTCATTCGATGGGTTCATTCGTCGTAAGGTCCATCTTCTGCACACCGAGATACAACAAACAGTTCGACGGTTATGTTTTCGCATCAACGATGGGTCCCAACCCGGCAGTCGGAGCGGGCAAGTTCCTTGCAAGTACCGCCTGCGTTTTCGGAGGCAGTAAAAAGAAGAACAAGCTTTTGGAGGCGATCGCTTTCGGCAGTTACACAAAGCGCATAAAGAATGCCAAGACCAACTGCGACTGGATATCCTCGAGTGATGAGGAAGTCCGGAAATACATAGACGATCCCATGTGCGGATTCACGTTTACGAGCGAAGGTTTCAAGACACTGTTCAGCCTGATCTCATTCATGCAGAGCAAAGAAGCATACGCACAGGTTTCCGACCGTCCGTGTTTTCTCACATACGGAAGCGAAGACCCTGTGGGAAGTTACGGTACGGGCGTCGAGAAAGTCATTGCCAGGCTGAAGGAATCCGGCGCGAATGTGAAGTCAAAGAACTACGGCGCATACCGTCACGAGATTCAGAATGAACCCGTGAAGGAAGAATATTTCGCCGATCTTATAGAGTTCTTCGACAGTGTCGAAAAGGCTTAACCCAGACTGATGACCAGTTCGTTGCTCGAGAATTCGACTGACGTTCCGTAGCTGAGCTTGTCTGGTACGGATTCGGACAGACCTACAACATTGAAGATCCCTGAAAGGATAAGATGCTTTGTGCCGCCGAGATTTTTCGTGCGGACAGTTATCTTGTTCCCGGAAACCTCGGCCGTGATTATGCCCGAATTTTTGCCGCCGTCTGCGAAGACCTCGCAAGCGGCCGTTGCGCCCTGGCTGAGCCCGAAGCATGTGAATGTCAGGTTGTCCAAAGCTCCGGAGATCGTGTTGGCATCCGGAGTCCTCGTGGGAACGATGGAGTTCGGACGGACGAAGACCGGTACCGAGTTGGATGAAACTTTACGCGAGATATAGCGCGGTCCCTGGATCTTCTCGTGTGTCATGAAGTCGGTCCATACGCCTGAAGGAATATAGACTCTTACGTTGTCATTCTGCGTCGTGACCGGAGAAATGAGGAGGGAAGAGCCGAGCATGTATTCGGTGTCGAATGAGACAGCGGCAGGGTCGCCTGCGAATTCCATTGCCATTGCGCGGACCACGGGTGTGCCGTAGTTGAAGTTCTCGCACAGGCATGAATAGATGTAAGGTGCGAGGACGGTCCTTATCGCGGAGAGAGACCTGATCGCATCTGATGTCTTTGCGTCTTCAAGTAATCTTAATGTTCCCCTGAACCTTGTGTGCGGAGCATAGGAGGCAAATCCCGTCCAGCGCTCAAAGAGCTTGGAATCCGTGAGTTCCCTGGCGGGAATGTCGATGTTAATGCCGCCGAATCCCGTAAGACCATAGGATATCGCGCTCTTCAGAGCTGCGGTGAGATCCGGATAGTCGGGTTCGAGCGTGCTGTAGATGTTCATGTAAGGAGCCTTCTGGTCACCTGAACTTACTGTATCGGATATTATGAAGGATCCGAGGCGGCCGTGTTCTCTGGCCGAGACTTCGCTCAGACCGGAATTCAGGATGCCCGGGAAGTTAAAGAGATATCCTTTTTTGCCGACGGCATTCTCAAATGCCTCAGTGAGCTGGTGGGTATAGTTCGATTCGTAGATGCTGTAGCCTGCAGCTGCAAGACCTGTGCATGTATTGAGAAGCCAGCTCCTTGCCGCGGGGATGTTCAGATCGAGAGAGGCGACTCCGCCCTTGTCCGCATCGCAGAGTACTGCGCGCCCGTCGGGGTAGGAGATAAGACAGCCGGTATCAAGGAGTTCCTGGTATTCGGGAGCTCTTTCTGAAACATAAGGATTGATCGAAATACCGAGAGTGATGCCCATATCAAAGATGGTCCTGGCGAAATTCTTCGGATCGGGGAATCTTACGGTGTCGAAAGTAAAACCGTAAGGTGCATAATCAGGGTGCCATAAGTTGCCGAGCCAGAGTTCTTTAACGTTGATGCCGGCATTGAGCGCTGCTCTGAGCTTATCGACGATCTCCTGGGCAGTCAGTGTGTAGTCATCTTCCAGTGCCAGTGAGATGCCTCCCGTGGTGTAGGAAAGCGGAGGCGTATGACCGTTGAGCTGGCTGAAGATCTCGAGGACCTCGGCCATGGTGTCACCTGCGATGATGTTGTATTCGATATCCTCGCCTTCGGCTTCAATGCTCAGGCGTCCGCTGACCGAACCGATATCGAATGTCACGGGACGGTTTGTGTTTACGAAAAGACCGTACTTGGCGTCCGAAACGATGAACGGGATATGTTCGGTTCCGGGTATTCCTGTGAAGTCCTCACCCTTTACCAGCTGGCCGTTGCGGATGACTGAAGCGCCTGCTCCGCCCAGCCCGTAGATCATTTCGCGAGGTCCGAGATCAATGGATGCACCTGTCTTCGAGTTCGAAGAGTTGACATAACTGTGTTCGGAGCCGGAATCAGTCTTGTAGTAGACCGGCATGTTGGCGGTCTGGCTTACCAGTTCGCTTCCGCAGTAGAAGAATCTGATCGAGAAGATCTTTTTGTTGATGTGTGCTTCAAGCGTACCGCTCTTGAATATGATCTCGTCGCCGATGTCCTCTATCAGTCCGGATACCGAAGGCGCAAGTTCTATGACTTCAGAAGACTTTGTCCTGGGTTCTGCGTGATGGTTGGTTACCTTTACGGCGATTATCTTGCCTGCGGGAGAAAAAACGGAGACCGTGATCCTTCCTTTGGCATCTGTGAAACAGCCATTTCCTCCCGTAAGGGATTCGGCGTATTCTTTGCACTCACACCCGATCTTGAGTGTGTTGTTCTCGAAATAAACAGAATCGATCTGATAAGGTTTCCTGGTGAAGATCATATTATCCCTCCCGTAAAGTGAACACTTTTGCATTAAACAGAATAATTATATCCAAAGTGTCCTTATATAAGTATTTCAAGAATATGACGATTCTAGTTATAATCTAAATATGGATAACGGCAGTTCTGTTTCATCTGAAAGGATTCCCGGTTATGTGCGCAGGATCCTGGAACTTCTCGGTTCTTCAGGATATAAGGCATATGTGGCCGGCGGTGCGGTGCGCGATATCGTGTTGGGCAAGCCCCCGCATGATTATGACGTCGCGACTTCAGCAAGGCCTTCCGAAACTGCCGCGGTATTTAAAGCGGCAGGCATAGATTTCTACGACAATGCCGCCAGGCACGGCACGGTGGCCGCCGTTACCGGAGAAGGGGATGTGGAAGTCACGACATTCCGCGAGGACGGTTCTTATTCCGACATGAGGCGCCCCGATGAAGTTGTTTTCAAGACCACGATCGAAGAGGATGTCCGGCGCAGGGACTTTACAATCAACGCGATGTATATGGATTCCGAAGGCAGGATATACGATCCGGTGGGCGGAGAAAAAGACTGTGAGGACAGGATAATAAGGGCGGTGGGCGATCCGAAGGAACGTTTCGGAGAGGATGCCCTGAGAATATTGAGAGCCTTAAGATTCTGTTCATCTCTGGGATTTGACATCGAGTCCGGGACACTCAGTGCGATGGAGACGTGTGCCGGCGAACTGAAGCGCATATCAGCCGAAAGGATCGCGGCCGAGCTTATCCGGATCGTGACGGGCAGATATGCATCAAAAGCCATCCGTACCGGATGGAGGATACTCAGCGTGATCATACCGGAGATCGAAAGCTGCAAGGACTTCGACCAGAGATCGGTATTCCATGATATGGACGTTCTGGAGCATACGCTCTATGTGCTCGATCTGATACCCTGTCCCGAGGGAGGAAGAGAACCTGAGATTGCCATGGCCGCGCTATTCCACGATCTCGGAAAGCCGGAACGTTTCAAACTCGGCGATAACGGTCAGGGACATATGAAGGGCCATCCGGAAGCAAGCGCAAGGATCACGGAAAGGGTCCTGAACGAACTGAAATATCCTAAGCAGTTTATCAATGACGTGTGTGTTCTTGTTCTGCTTCATGACACCTTTATCAAACCGGACAGGATAGAAGTCCATAAATTCATGTGCGCATATCCGGAAGAACTGCTGCGTAAGCTTGAAGTTCTTCAGCGGGCCGACATACAGGCCCACACAGAGCTGGGCCAAAGGAGGATGGCAAGACTTGAGGAACTGATCGGAATAGCTGAAGAGTTGAAAGCATCGGGTGCTGTTTTCGATATAAAAGAGCTTGAGATCGACGGAAATGACATCATTTCTCTCGGAGTGGGGGAAGGTCCTGAGATCGGCAGGATACTTGCTAAGGTCTTTAACAGTTATCTCGAGGAAAAATGCGTCAACACCAAGGATTCTTTGCTGAAAGAAGCCCGAAGGATCATTGGGTCAGACCAAGTTTAATTCTTTGTAACATATTGTTTAAAACGCCCTCACAAAATCAATATCTTGGTGATTGAATTTTAATGAAACAGTTCTTTATAATCTGAATATCAGCACACAAACAGGTTGATACAAGGGAGCGTGATCTATATGAAAAAAATGAGAAACAGCAAGAGGGGCTTTACCCTCACTGAGATCCTGATCGTTGTTGCGATCGTGGTTTTCCTTTCGGCAGCCGCATTTGTCGGCGTAGCAGTCACATTAAACAATGCCCGTGAGACCAATGCAAAACTTCAGCTGGAGAACGGCGACAATTTTGAAGTCGAGGCCAGACAGGCAGTAAAAGACATTACTGCCAATGCTGCAGAATTCTTCGATATTCCTTATTACACACCTGAAAACAACTCCGGTGAGGAGACAGAAGAAACTGAAGATCCTGAATCGACAGGTGAAACTGAAACACCCGGCGGCGGTGGCGGCGATACCCACGAGAACAGCCCCACTCCGACAACGAAGGCGACGGAGACACCTACTCCGACTCCGGAACCTACTGCCACTACAGCACCTTCCGGCGGCGGCTCAAAGCCTTCCAACATTTCCAATCTTCCCGGAACAGTATCTTCCGGCAAGACCAACACAGTCAGTTGCTCTGTAGGAGATGCAAGAGACTGGGGTCAGGATTCCAGACGTGTCAGCGTCAAAGGTGAATCTCCGATTTATAGCGTAAAGCTAAAGTTTGAGGGCGGATCTCCTTCGTTGGATGATGCTAACTGGATGTACGATATAAAGAGCCTTGGTAACGGTGTATTTGAACTTACCTATAAGGCTAATGACGCAAGCAACAAACCTATTAAGAATTTCGAATTCAATTACAGAAGCGACAAGGGTACTTCAACCGGTAATGTTGTGATCCAGTCGATCCAGTATTATAACGAATAAGACTTTTGTTAACAAAAACATAAAGAAAAATACTCAGAAAGGCAAAGACACAGGGTGCTTTCGAAGGTAGAATTAAAACATATATATAAGTGACTTCACTTTATATAGATCACCCTTGAGATGGGCTGCTCCTCGCGGGCAGCCCTTCTTAGTGTCTGTGGATATTATTTTCAGAACGCGACTGTTATAGTCCGTGGAGACTGCGTTCCGCCTCCAGGAGTCTGGCCGTGCTTTCCGACTTCGGGTTGCCCAGCACTTCACGGGTCGGCCCCTCCTCACATATCTCGCCGTTATGAAGGACTATCAGGCGCGGAGCTATCTGTCTTACGATATGAATATTATGAGTAATGAGAAGGAATGCCGTATGGCGTTCCCTGTTGATATCCGTCATGAGCTTCAGAAGTTCTGCCGAAGAACTGGCATCCAGAGACGAAAAAGGCTCGTCGGCAATGATCAGGGCAGGTTCCTGGATAAGGCACATTGCAATGGCAACACGCTGACGCTGGCCGCCTGAGAGTTCGTTTGGGCGGCGCGAGAGGTATCCGGCACCGAGTCCGCATTCTTCGAGTACGGCGGTGATGCGTGCCAGTTCACGTGATCTGCGTTCGGCTCTTGAGCCCGGCTCTGAAGACAGCTGTCTGCCGGATGCTTTCAAAGCTTCCGACATATGCCATCTGATGGTGTGTGCGGGATTAAGGCATGACACAGGATCCTGGAAGATCGCGCCGATGCTCGAGCTCTTTATGTTAACCGTGCCCGAATGCGGGAGCAGGCCGAGAAGTGATCTGATGAGAGTTGTCTTGCCGCTGCCTGAGCCGCCGATGAGACCCAGGATCTCGTTGGGGAAGACCTCCAAAGAGACATTGTGAAGCACATTCGTGTCAGTCTGTTTCTTATTCTTAACGCGCTCGAAAAGTGATCTGCCGTAGCCTGCTGTTATGTCTTTTGCCGTCAGGACAGGACTTCTTGAATAGTCGACTGTTGCGGGTTCAAGTCCCAGGATCCTCGTATCGAGCCTGGAGTTTGTAAGGAGTTCCGCCGTATAGCTGTTGCGCGGGTTGGTGAGTATGTCGGATGCCGTATCCCTGTCGATTATCTTTCCGTCCTTCATGACCATTACGCGGTCGCAGAATCCCCTTACCGCCGACAGGTCGTGCGAGATAAAGAGGATCGTCATGTGCAGCTTGTGACACAAGTCCTTGAGAAGGGCGAGGATCGACACCGTCGTGACTGTATCGAGCGATGAGGTGGGCTCGTCGCATATGAGAAGACGGGGCTTCAGAAGTGCGGCTCCCGCGATGAGGACTCTCTGACGCTGTCCGCCTGAGAGCTGGTGAGGGTAACGTCCGCAGATCTCTTCGGCATTCGTGAATCCGACTGTCCCGAGCATTTCGACGATCGCTTTATGGCGTTCTTCGGGAGTACCGGCTTTATCCTTGTGAGCAGTCAGGACCTCGTCCAGCTGTTTGCCGCATGTCATGAGCGGATCCAATGCCGTCGAAGGCTCCTGGAATATCATGCCGATGTCTCTTCCGAGCATCGCCCGCCTTTCTTTGGGTGCCATTTCGAGAAGATCGTTGCCTGCGAACTTTATCGAGCCTGAAGTGATCCTGGCCGATTCCGGCAGAAGTCCGGCTATGGCAAGCGACGTCATGGTCTTGCCTGAACCGGAGTTTCCGATGAGTCCCAGGATCTCTCCGTCCCTTATCCCGAAATCCACGTCATCAAGTACCGGCTTCGGGTTCGGATCCTTGCGGGTGGGGAAAGAGAGCGTCAGATGATGGACCTTTACGATGTGTATATGACGGGGCATCACTTGCCTCCTTTCGAGAGGCTGACGCGCAGTCCTTCAGAAATAAAGTAAAGTCCCAGAATATAAAAGACCAGCATCAGGGCCGGGAAAATGATGAGCCAGGGAGCGACGCGGATGTAAGCCTGCGCGTCTGCGAGCATCTTGCCGAATGAGGCATCCGGCGGCTGGACACCCAGACCCAGATAGCTCATGCCCGATTCGAAGAGAGTCATGTTTGCAAGTCCGATCACCGTTGCCGGAAGAAGCTGCGGGATCAGGTTCGGGAATATGTGAAGCGTCATTATGCGCCCGGGTCTGACTCCCATGACACGCGCATGGGTTATATAGTCAAGTTCCTTTATCTCCATCGTGCCGACGCGGCAGACCCTTGCAAATGTCGGAGCGAAAACAAGACCTAGCGCCCAGATGACGTTTGTGACAGAAGCGCCGAACACCGCTACGGCGACCAGCGCCAGGAGTATTCCGGGGAAGCACATGATGCTGTTGTTGAGGAGCATTATCCCTCTGTCCGCAAGACCGCCGTAGTATCCTGCCGGGATGCCTGCGGCCGTGCCGAGTATGAGAGCGATCGCGACACCGGCGATCGAGATGAATATCGTGTATTTGGATGCCGACATCACGCGCGAAAGGACGTCTCTTCCGAAGTTGTCGGTCCCGAACGGATGGCGGAGGCATGGAGCCAGAAGCTTGGATGATGCATCCGTGGCATCCGGAGCGAACGGCGTCCAGAACAGGGATATGATGAATGCTATCACGACTATCCCGAGCAGTATGAGCCCCGCCGTGTAGAAGGCGGATGCTTCGGGAGATCTGTAGGTTTTGTTTCTCTTTGCTGATGCCATTCCGTTCACGCTCCTTTATTTCAGCCTGATCCTGGGGTCGGCAAGGCTCGAGGCGATGTCAGAGATGAAGTACAGGAGAACGGTAACAAATGCCAGATAGAAAACGATCCCGGACAGGAGCGGAAAGTCTCTGCGTGATATGGCGGAAAGCAGAAGGCGGCCCAGGCCGGGCAGATTAAAGACCTGTTCGACAATGAGACTTCCGCCTAATATGTCCGAAAGGATTATGGATATTATGGTGATCGAAGAGACATTCGAATTCGGCAGTACGTGGCGTATGAGGATCTTAAGGTCCGAAAGCCCGTGGCTCTTTGAGGTGCGGACATAATCTGCCGTCTTCTGCTCGATTATCGATGATCTGAGGAACTTGAAGCTCATGGCGATCTTTGGCAGCGCGACCGCAAAGGAAGGCAGGAGAAGGCAGGCGATGTAACCCGCGAAGTCATCTGAAGGCCTTACGTAATTGCCGACCGTAAGGAGTGAGAAGATAGAGCCTGCCAAAAGAATGAGCAGGAGAGAAGCGACGTAAGGCGGGATCGCAAAGAGGACATGTCCGATGACAGAGCACACCTGGTCTCCGAGCCGTCCAGGTTTACGCGCACTTAAGACAGCCAGTGGATAGGAGATGATGATGACCATGATCATGGCGATCACGCTCATGCCTATCGTGACTGGAAGTCTCTGTGCGATAAGCTCGCCGACGCTTACGTTGTATGCATAGGATTTTCCGGGATCAAATGTGATGAGACTCGCGAGCCATGTGAGATAACGTGTCGCAAGGGGCTTGTCCAAACCCATTTCTGCCCTCAGGAGTTCCACCTGGGATTCTGAGGCGTCGGGCCCCAGCATAACGCGGGCCGTGTCTCCCGGGATGATGGAAAAAGCGGCGAAAACAAGCAGCGACACAACAAGAAGTGTCAGGATCAGCTCCACAGTCTTACCGATAAGATAGCCGGCCTTGCTCTGCAAATCCATTCCTCCTGACATTCCGTTTATTCAATGTAAAAACCTATTATATATGCTTTTATCCCAAAGCTAAAGAATCGGGCTGCCTCTGGAGTTCCAGCTCCCGAGACAGCCCGCTGTATATTTAAAACCCGAATACCGTCAATTTTGTGCCAGCTTGACCGTCGACATATCCTGAACATACATGGGGTATACGTGGTATCCCTCAAGCCTTGTGGATACGGCGGTTATTGTCGCGGGATCCTGGATGTATGCGGAACAGGCGTCTTCTGTAAGGATTCCGAGAACCTGATGATAGAGAGCCGTTCTCTCTTCCGAATCGGCAGTCATTGGGATCTTTTCCATCAGTTCATCGACTTTTGCATTGGAATAGTTAATGAAGTTGCCGTCGGATGTTGACCTGTAACGCTCCAGGACATCATAGGGTGCATATGTGCTGGTAAGCGCGATGACTGTTGTCTCATACTGACGTCCCGTGTAAACGGTGTCGAGCCATGTTGCCCAGTCGACCTGCTTGATCTCCATGTTGATGCCGATAGCTTTGAGCTCTGATGCGAGTTCAACGGCGGTATTTACATGGATCAGGTAGGATGAAGTAACCGTGCATGTGATGTCGAAGCCGTTTTCATAGCCTGCTTCTGCCATCAGTGCCTTTGCTTTTTCGAGATCCTGGTCGAAAGTGCCGTCAAGTGAAGTGTCGTAATAGCCTCCCAGCGCAGGACTCATGGCTGTGGTGAGCTTGACTCCGGCGCCGTCCATCGTAACGGAGATGATGTCATCCCTGTTTATCGCATAGTTGATCGCCTCACGTACCCTTACGTCGTTCAGCGGCTCGACTTTGTTGTTGAGAGCAAAGATCTGGACCATGTTGGATCCGTTTGAAAGGATATTGTATCTGGATGAATCGAGCTGGGCCGCACGGTCTGTCGTGAGGTAAGGGAAGATGTCTATGCTTCCGCTGGAGAGCTCGGTAAGACCTGCATCCATGTCTGCGCAGACCTTGAAAGTAACCTTGTCGAGGTAGGGAAGACCCTTCTGCCAGTAGTTTTCGTTCCTTACGAGGATAACGCTCTGCCCGGGATTGTATGAATCGAATTTGAACGGGCCGGTTCCCATAGGAGCAGCCTGGCAGTTATCGTAACCTTCGGGGATGATGCCTGTGGTGAAGTAGCTCAAAAGTTCGCTGTTGCCGGATTCGAGAGTGACCTGGACGCGTCCGTCGGAAAGATCCTTGACTTCGCTTACCGGATCGAGTTCACTTACGAGGGCAACGCCGCCCTGACCGTCCAAAAGTCCTGCCGCACGCTTGATCGAGTATACGACGTCAGCGGGATCGAGATCGGAACCGTCGTGGAACTTGACTCCTTTCCTGATCGTAAATGTATAAACGGATGCATCGTCCGAGATCTCGACATCCGTTGCGAGACAGGGATTGAGGTTTCCTTCGGAGTCAAACTTGTAGAGTCCCTCGTAGATATTGAAGATGATCTCTTCATCACCTGCAGCGACTACCGTATGCGGATCGAATATGCCGGGCTCCTGAGTGATGCCTACAACGGCATAGTTGTCGGCAGCGGCCGGCTTTTTGGCGCATCCTGCCAGTGACGTGAAAATAAGAGCTGCAGCCGAGATGATAACAACTGCTTTGGAAATAAAACGGTGCATCTTACCCCTCCCGAAAAATCAGTTATTACATTATAAGGATGGGCTTATTTGCCACAAATAGGGCAACGCACACAAAAAACAGGGGGTCCTTTTACGGCTCTATCCGAAATTTAACTAAAAATTTATAAAATCTGTTTGAAGAAAAGATAATATTTTTTGACAGCCTGGTATATAATAAGTCCATGCAATTTCTGCGCGTGTTTTTTTCGCGCGCATTTTTAGGAGAAATAAAATATGAAGAAGTGTCCGGTTTGCGGCGTAATGATGGGTGACAATGTTGCCCGTTGCTCAATGTGCAAGTACGATTTCCAGAAGGCTTCGCAGGGTAATAACGACGAGGCTGCGGCTGAAGCGAAGAAAGTCCTTGACCAGAAGCAGGCTGAGAACATCGCCCGTGCCGAGGCGAAGCGTTCCGAAGAAGAGAAGAGGATCCTTGAGGCTCTCGATAAGCTGAAGCGTGACTATGCCTCCATGGAGGAACAGTTTGAGGCCGAAAAGCAGAAGCTCGATAAGGAATTTACAGCATATCAGAAAAAGAAGCTTGCCGAGCAGTCAGCTTTGGAGACCACAGTAGAGACGGTTCGTAATGAAGTCATCGAAGCACGTGACAAGCGTGATGCTCTCCGCAAGGAAGCGGACGAGATGATTGAAGAGGCAAGAAGAAAGTCCAAGAAAGAGCACGACGACCTCATTGAAAACGCAAAGATCGAACAGCAGAAGATATATGATGAGACCCAGAAGCAGACTGAACAGATCGCTGCTGAGGTCGAGAAAGAATATGCCGAAGCCATAGCAAAGAGAGACGAGATCCTCGCCCAGGCAAAAGAAGTCCAGGCGATGATGGACAATGCCGACAAGATCAAGACCGAGAAGGAAAAGGAGATCAAAGCGGCAGAGGATAAGATCGTCAAGCTCAACGAAGATTTCGAGAAAGAGAAGATCAGGATCGCTGAAGAGCATAAGAAGCTTTCCGAGAAGCAGGCTGCAGAGGCCCTCAAGATGAAGGCTGACGCAGAGCGCGACAGGGATATCGCAAATGCCGAGAAGGAAAAGCTTATTGCTGAGGCACAGGCTGAGAGAGATCAGATCATCAAACATCTTGAAGAGCGCAATGCCAGCGCCCAGGCTGAATTTGACGCGATCAAGGAAAATGCCAATGCGGTTGTCGCAGATCTGCAGGCTGCACAGGCAAAGCGCGATGAGATCGTAGTTGAGATCCAGAATTTCGAGAAGGATGCCAAGAAGCAGCAGAAAGAACTCGATGAGGCCCTTAAGGAAGCAAATTCCCAGCTTAAGGAAGCTCAGGAGCAGAGAGCCCAGGCTGAGAAGGATTATAACGAGCTTGTTGAACAGTCCGCAAACATTCAGGATCAGATCAACGGTCTGCAGCCTGAACTCAAGGAAGCGAAGATGATCATCGCTGACTCGAAGAATGCCACGGTTCTTGCGGAAGCCGCAGCACAGGAGATCGTTCTCAATGCTGAGAAGCAGGCTGTATTCCTTAAGCAGGCCGCCTTAAGCGAGAGCGAAAAGGGCGCAATGCTCGACAAGATCGAGGCTAAGGACAAAGAAATCAAGGAATTAAACGATAAGATCAAGGAGATGGAGATGGAGAAGGCTGAGCTTGAGAAGAAGCTTGCAGCGCTTGACGCAGCAGTTGCAGATTTGGAGAAGAAGGTCAGGACAGGCGGCGGGGCTGCCGGCGGACCGATGGATTATTCCGTTGAGGTAGTCGAGCACAATAAGTCTTCAGAGGTCAATGTCGATGCGCTTTCCAAGCTCCTCAAGAAAAAGTCGTCAGAAGGCTGGACGCTCATCTCGGTAATCGATGATGACGGCGGTAAGCTTCTCGCTTCAATGGGCGGCGGACAGGAAGCCACACTTTCTTCCTCGCTCTCCGGCGGTAATTTCAACTCCAAGGAGGACAGACTGGTCCTCATCTTCGGAAAACCCCAGAAGTGATACGGGATCATAAAAGTGTTTATGCCGGGGGCTGTCTCAGACTGATGAGACAGCCCCTGATTTTTGTTCTGCTGCATCCTGACGGAAGCTGTGACAGTAAGGGCATTTTTGTGGCAGAGCATAAGGACGCAGTGCTTCCCGGACGGTCAAACTCCATTAAAATCGGGCTTTGGGCATGAAATTATAATGCACAAAAAAAGTTTTCGCCTGCGGGATTTTTTTGTGGAATTGGCATACCGAATCCTATATAATAGGAAAGTATTTAATTTTTGACTTCGAAGGAGGAAATGACTGATGGAAAATTATTCCGCAGACAAGATTCGCAACATTGCGTTGTTCGGACATGTAGGTTCCGGCAAGACGACATTAGCTGAGGCTATACTTTTTTACACCAAAGCTATTAATCGTCAGGGCCGCATAAGTGACGGTAACACGACGCTTGACTACGATCCTGAGGAGATCAAAAGACAGATGTCAGTAGGCCTTTCAGTTGCCTGCTGCGAGTATAAGGGAAGCAAGATCAATATCATCGACACTCCAGGTGATTTCGATTTCCTCGGAGAAGAGATGAGCGGAATAAGGATCGCCGATTCCGGCGTAATCATGATCTCGGCAAAGGGCGGAACGTCCGTAGGTTCCGAGAAGGCAATCAGACTTTTGAACGGTAAGAAGGTTCCCTTCCTGTTCTTCATGAACAGAATGGATGAGCCTAACGCTGACTTTGAAGCAGTAGCCGAGCGTATGATGGAGCGTTACGGACCTTCAGTCATCCCGCTTTCTTTCCCTATCATGGAAGACGGCAAGATGACGGGTATAGTAGACGTCATGAACCGCAAGGCTTTTTCTATAGATAAGGCTACAGGCAAGTTTGTTGAATTCCCGCTCCCCGAGCAGTACAACGCGCGTGTTGACGAGCTCCAGGAAAAGGTTAACGAAGTAGTTGCAGAAGCAGACGACGAGCTCATGGAGAAGTTCTTCGCAGGCGAGAAGTTCACCGAGGACGAATTCCGTCACGGCGTACACGCAGGCTTCCGTGAAGGCAAGCTCCACCCGATCTACTGTGGTTCCGCATTCATGAACTGGGGCGTTGACTTCCTGCTCAACTGCATCTCCAAGGACACACCTCCGGCAGGCAAGAAACCCGCTCTCGAGGCTACTCTCCCTGACGGCAGCACCCAGATGGTAGGGTGCTCGATAGACGATCCTCTTGCAGCATTCTGCTTCAAGACGATCTCCGACCCGTTCGTAGGAAAGATCAGTATCTTTAAGGTCAATGCCGGTACACTCCGTGCAAACTCCACTGTCTATAACGCAACAAAGGGTAAGGATGAGAGGATCGGCGGACTGTTCTTCCTTAAGGGTAAGGAGCAGATCGCTACAGACTGCATCACCGCAGGCGATATCGGCGCAGCTTCCAAGCTCGCCAACACAGACACCAATGATACTATCTGCGACCGTGCACGTATCCTTGAGATGCCTAAGATCAAGTTCCCTAAGCCTTGTCTTTCAAAGTCCATCGTTCCCGTTAAGAAGGGCGACGAGGACAAGATCATCTCCGGTCTTACAAAGCTCGCTGACGAAGACCATTGCTTCACAGTCGAGACAAACCCTGAGACAAAGCAGATGGTACTTTCCGGTATCGGCGACATGCAGCTCAAGGTTCTCGTAAGCCAGCTCAAGAACAAGTACAACGTTGACTGTGAACTTGGCGAACCCAAGGTTCCTTACCGTGAAGCCATCCGCAAGAAGGTTAAGGTACAGGGTAAGCATAAGAAGCAGTCCGGCGGTCACGGTCAGTACGGTGACGTATGGATCGAGTTCGAACCCAACCCCGAGTGCGAAGAGCTCGTATTCGAGGAGAAGGTATTCGGCGGTGCGGTTCCGAAGAACTTCTTCCCCGCAGTAGAAAAGGGCCTGCAGGAATCCATCAAGAAGGGCGTACTCGCAGGCTATCCCGTCGTTAACCTCAAGGCTACTCTGGTCGACGGTTCGTACCACGACGTAGACTCTTCGGAAATGGCATTCAAGATCGCTGCAAACCTCGCTTTCAAGGCAGGCATGACACAGGGCAACCCCGTCCTTCTCGAACCCATCAGCAAGGTTGAGGTTCACATCCCCGAGGATAAACAGGGCGACATCATGGGCGACCTCAACAAGAGACGCGGACGCATCATGGGTATCGATGCTGATGAACTCGGATCCGTTGTAAATGCTGAAGTTCCTACGGCTGAAATGCTCGAATATGCTACCGACCTCAAGTCGATGACACAGGGCAGAGGATGGTTCGCAATGTCCCACGAGCGTTATGAGGCAGCTCCTCCGGAAGTCGCTGAGAAGGTTATCGCAGCAAGCAATGTAGAGGAAGAATAATCAAGCAATTCTGACAACAAGAATAGATATTCATTTGCGTTAAAACAATTTACACTTTTTGATACAAATACGTTGTTTTTGGGCGACAGTTAGTCTTTACTAACTGTCGTCTTGCAAAGTAAAATAGTCAAGTCTGGAATATTCCCAAAAGAGGCAGGAGGTTTTTTATGGCTAAATTACAAGAAGCTGCTGTCGCTCAGATCACGGAGATCTGTGATCGTCATAAGGACGATAAGACTCCTTTGATGATGATCCTGAGTGACATTCAGAATGAGTACGGATACATTCCGCTCGAAGTTCAGGAATTGGTATCACAGAAGACAGGTATTTCGGTTGCAGAGATTTATGGAGTTGTTACATTCTACTCATTCTTTTCTCTTACTCCGAAGGGAAAGTACGTTGTAGGCTGCTGCCTTGGTACAGCTTGCTACGTAAAGGGCGCTCAGAACGTTATCGACAAGTTCCAGGAGCTCTTAGGCATTAAGCCCGGCGAGACAACTGAAGACGGTCTGTTCACATTGGACGCTCTCCGCTGCATCGGCGCATGCGGTATCGCACCCGCAGTCAGCATCAACGGCCACGTTTACCCCAAGGTAAAGGTAGACCAGGTTCCCGAGATCATTAAAGAATTGAAAGAGGAGGCAGCAAAGGCATGATAAGCACAGTTACTGACCTTAACGAGAGATTTGAAGCTCTCTCAAAGAGCCTCGATGATAAGATCAAGGGTGGAGACGGCAAGCGTCACATCGTTCTTTGCGGTGGTACAGGATGCCTTTCTGCTCATTCCACAGAGATCATGGAGAGATTTAAAGCTCTTATCAAAGAAAAGGGCATCGAAGACAAGGCTACTGTTAACCAGGTAGGTTGCTTCGGTTTCTGCTCCCAGGGACCTTTCGTTAAGATCTATCCTGAGGATACTCTTTATAAGATGGTAAAGATCGAAGACGTTGATGAGATCGTTGAAAAGGATCTTATCGGCGGCGAGATCGTTGAAAGACTTCTCTATGTTGATCCTAAGACAGGTGAGAAGGTTACAAAGCAGGAAGATATTCTCTTCTATAAGAAGCAGAGACGTGTAGCTCTCAACGGCTGCGGCGTTATCAATCCTGAGGACATCAACGAAGCTATCGGCATGGGCGCTTTCCAGGGTATCAAGAGAGCTCTCACAATGACACAGCAGGAAGTTGTTGACGAAGTACTTAAGTCCGGTCTCCGTGGCCGTGGCGGCGGCGGATTCCCCACCGGCAGAAAGTGGCAGTTCGCTCTTAACGTTGAAGCTGATCAGAAGTACGTTGTATGTAACGGCGACGAGGGCGACCCGGGTGCATTCATGGATCGTTCCATCCTCGAGGGAAATCCTCTTGCAGTTATCGAAGGTATGATGATCGCTGGTTATGCTTTCGGCGCTTCAGAAGGTTACTTCTATGTACGTGCTGAGTACCCGATCGCAGTTAAGAGACTTAAGATCGCTATTGAGCAGGCCAGAGCAGAAGGTCTCCTCGGAAAGAACATCCTTGGTTCAGACTTCAGCTTCGACTGCCAGATCAGACTTGGTGCAGGCGCATTCGTTTGCGGTGAGGA